>JABIST010000126.1 GCA_018700215.1 Dehalococcoidia bacterium
ATGGGCGTGATTGCGCAGGAGATGGCGCAGGACCGCTACATCGACATTCCGGGGCCGGTGCTGGAGGCGTACAAGAATTACCGCGCCACGCCGATGTTCCGTGCGCACAAGCTTGAGGAGGCGCTGCAGACGCCGGCGCATATCTACTACAAGTACGAGGGCTCTAGTCCGGTGGGCTCGCACAAGGTGAACACGGCGATTGCGCAGGCCTACTACAACGCTGAAGAGGGCGTGAAGCGGATTGCGACGGAGACGGGCGCCGGGCAGTGGGGATCGGCGCTGGCGTATGCGTGTCAGGCGTTCGGCATTGAGCTGAAGGTCTACATGGTGAAGGTGTCGTTCGAGCAGAAGCCGTATCGCAAGGCGCTGATGAACGTGTACGGCGCCGACGTGGTGCCGAGCCCGAGTATGGAGACGGCGGCAGGGCGGCAGGTGTTGGCGGAGACGCCGGACACCACCGGTTCGCTGGGGATCGCGATTTCCGAGGCGGTGGAAGATGCTGCTTCACGGGAGGACACGAAGTATTCGCTGGGTTCGGTGCTGAATCACGTGCTGCTGCACCAGACGGTGATCGGCGAGGAGGCGCGGCTGCAGATGGAGATGGCCGGCGAGGGGCCGGACGTGGTGATCGGCTGTGTGGGAGGCGGGTCCAATTACGCGGGGCTGGCATTCCCGTTCATGCGAGACAAGCTGACCACTGGTTCATCGGTGCGGTTCCTGGCGGCTGAGCCTGCCTCATGCCCGACGCTGACGAAGGGGAGCTACGCGTACGACTTTGGCGACACGGTGGGTCTGACGCCGCTGGTGAAGATGGACACACTGGGGCACACGTTCGTGCCGCCGGCGATTCACGCGGGCGGGCTGCGGTACCACGGGATGGCGCCGCTGATCAGCCAGCTTCACAACGAGGGGCACATTGAGGCGGTTGCCCACGGCCAGGTTGGTGTGTTCGACGCGGCGGTGCAGTTCGCGCGTGCTGAGGGGATTTTACCGGCACCTGAATCGGCGCACGCGATTCGCTCGGCGATCGATGAAGCGCTGGAGGCGAAGGAGGCTGGCGAGGAGCGGGTGATCCTGTTCAACCTTTCGGGGCACGGCTTCCTGGACCTGGGCAGCTACGAGCGCTACTTCGCAGGCGAGCTGGAGGACTACGAGTACCCGGCGGACCGGATTGAGGAGGCGTTGAAGGGCTTGCCGGTGGTCGCGGGGTAGCGACCGAACTCCGAGGCTGGGTCCGTCAGGTGGATGGCGCGGTGGCCACCGAGTGGATCAGGCGGCGGCGCGCTGTTTGGACTGGTTGGGCTGGTTGGTGGCCGGAGTGCTCATGAGGATCGAGCCGCCGTTGCGCTGGGTGGCGAGCAGGAGCTCCGTGGCGTCTCTGGAGTTCAACGGCTTCGCGAACAGGTAGCCCTGGCCATTGATGCAGCCCATATTGCGCAGGATGTCCAGGTCTTCGACGGTCTCGATGCCTTCGGCAACCGCGTCGAGATCGAGTGCGCGAGCGAACGCGACCATCAGCCGCACGATGGCGGCATCCGATGTGTTTTCCGACATCCGCGAGACGAACGTGCGGTCGACCTTGAGGGTGTCGAACGGCAGCCGGCTGAGCTGGGCCATGGAGGAGTAGCCGGTACCGAAGTCGTCGATTGCGATCTTGATGCCACGGTCACGGAGCGTCTGAAGCGACTCAGAGGCGCGTTGGAGGTTCCGGACAATTGCGGTTTCAGTGACTTCGACCTGCAGGCTATGCGGGTCAATTCCGCTCTCTTTGATCGCACTGTAGATGCCAGCGAGCCCGTCACCTCGGTTTAGTCCCTGCGGTGAGAGATTGACGCTCAGGGTGATTTCGCCTGCTCCGTGGTCTTGCTGCCACTCGCCCAGTAGCAGGCAGGCTTCGCGTGTGGCGAATCGGTCGATCTCAACGATCATTCCGGTCTCTTCGGCCACACCGAGGAACTCACCCGGCGGGATCAGGCCGCGCACCGGGTCTCTGCCTCGGACCAGTGCTTCGAAGCCGCGCAATCGCAATGAGTCGAGTTCGACGATCGGGTGGTAGTAGACCTCGAAGTTCTTTTCCTCGATTGCGTGGTGGAGCCAGATTTCGATTTCCAGGCGCCGGTCCGCTGCTTCTGCGAGGGCACCATCGAAGAAGTGGTAGCGGTTACCGCCGGCACGCTTCGCGTCGTACATCGCCACGTCGGCTTTCCGGAGCAGGCTGGTGACGTCATCGCCGGCCTCGGGGATCACGATGCCGATGCTGGCAGTCTGCACGACCTCGCGTCCCTCGACGATCAGCGGCTGGCGGAGTGAGTCCAGCAGCCGTTGGGCGACTTCGCCGGCGTCATCCGGGCCGGTGATGCCATCAAGCAGTAGCGCGAATTCGTCGCCTCCCAGGCGGGTGGCGGCATCGGTTGGGCGGACGACCTGCATCAGTCGTTCGGCGAACCCGATCAACAGCTCGTCACCCGCAGCGTGGCCGATGCTGTCGTTGATGATCTTGAATCGATCGAGGTCGATGAAGAGGAGCGCGAACTCTCCGGCGGCCTGACGGCGTGAGAGCCCGTGTTCGACCCATTCGAGGAGCAGTGCGCGATTGGCGAGGCCGGTCAGCGGATCATGGAGCGCTTCCCGGGCATTGGCGCGTGCGACTTCGTCCAACAGGGTGGCGGCAGGGATCAGCCCGACGCTTCCGGACTTGTCGTTGAGGACGATCACGTCCTTGTAGCGGCTGCTTGGCGGACGTTCGCCCATGCGGAGGTAGGCCTCATCGAGGCTGACCCAGGCCGGAATCACCAGCGTGTCAGCGGTCGAGATTACGTCGAGCACGTGGGTGCCCAGGTAGTCCATCCCTTCGGACTCGAGCCGGCGGGCGACTTGTGTCTCGAACTCCCGGCGGTCGATCAGGAGGAAGCCCGCACTGGTCGTGAGGATCAGGCCGGTGGCGTCAGGTGCCTGGGCGAAGGCCGAGTCGACGTCAAGGCAGGTCGAATTCTCCGGCAGCACGGCGACCGGTTCGATCAATTGCCCGACGATCTGAGTGATCGCAAGGCCGCTGGATGCTGCCTCTTCCAAGTGGTCCACGAGGTGACTATCGGGTTGTGGGCAGTTTTCTCACAGGTGTGTCGATGGTTTGTGATGTACTGATAGAAATCATTGGCTACCTCACAGTAAAGTCACAGCCAGTTGGCTAACGGTGGCTACCCGGGTGGCCAGAGCATCGTCTCTAATTGCTGGAAATCGAGGTTCGCTCGAACCACTGCAGCCAGGCGGTCGAACTCTCGGTCGCGTAGTGCTGACGCGGATTGTGCCGCCGCCGATGGCGGACGCCCGAGCGATTCAAGCAGTCTGGTGCGGAGTGCATCGTTGTGGAGCAGTCCGTGGAGGTAGGTGCCGGCGACGAGCCCATCGCTGGAGATGGCACCGTCCCGCAGTCCGGACAGCTCTATGAACGGTGCCGCCTCCGTGACTCCTTCGCCACTGTGGATCTCATAGCCGCTGACGGCGATGCCAGTTGCCGAGGCCCATGCGCCACCGGTGGCGACGACCGTGCCTTCGACGCGGCGTGTGGTCTTCTCCGCGACGAACCGGGTCTCCAGTGCCAGCAGCCCGAGTCCCGGTACCGCCGTCCCGGCGACGGCCTCGACGCCGTCGGGGTCGAGGAGACGGGTGCCGAGCATCTGTAGTCCGCCGCAGATACCGAGGACATGACCGCCTTCTGCTGCGTGCTCCCGGATCGCGGAGTCGAGCCCACTGGAACGCAGCCAATCGAGGTCGGCGATGGTTGCTCGGGTGCCGGGGAGCACGATCAGGGTGGGCTTGCCGAGCGCTGACACCGAATCGACATAACGCAAACTCACGTCTGGTTCGTCGCGCAGCGGGTCGAAGTCATCGAAGTTTGCGATGCGCGGGAAGCGGATGACGGCTACATCGACGACGGCGGTGGAATCTGTGGGGGCTCCACGCTCTAGGTGCTCGGGGCGCCAGGGGCGCGAAGGGCGCTCGAGGGCGACGGCGTCCTCATCGGCGAGCCGGACATCATCAATCCAGGGGACGACGCCGAGGACGGGGATGCTGGTACGACGCTCGAGGTCCTGGATGGCGGGGGTGAGCAGCGAGGGGTCGCCGCGGAAGCGGTTGATGATGAAGCCGCGGACCAGTGGGCGGTCCTCAGGCGGGATCAGCTCGAGCGTGCCGACGAGGTGGGCGAAGACGCCGCCTCGGTCGATATCGCCGACGATGACGGTGGTGGCTCGGGTGTGGCGGGCGACGCGGAGATTGACGATGTCGGTGGCCTGGAGGTTTGGTTCGGCCGGGCTGCCGGCGCCTTCGGCGACGATCAGTTCGTACTGGCCTCGAAGGGTGTCGAGCGCGCGTTCGACGTCGGGCCAGAGGTCACGCTTGCGATCGAGGAAGTCGACGCTGTGCATCACACCGGCGGGCAGCCCATTGAGGATGACCTGGGAGGTGCGGTCGCCCTGCGGCTTGAGCAGGACGGGGTTCATTTCGACTGATGGCAGCAGGCCGGCGGCGGCGGCCTGCTCGGCTTGCGCGCGCCCGATCTCCAGTCCGTCCGGGGTGACATCGGCGTTGTTGGACATGTTCTGCGCCTTGAAGGGCGCCACGTGGATGCCCTGCTGATGGAAGGCGCGGCAGAGCGCGGTGACCAGCAGTGATTTGCCGACGGAGGAGGCGGTGCCGAGCACCATGAGCACTGGGGCGGGGGTGTCGGTCATGGTTAGTCGCGCGCGATGGGGGCGACAACCGCGTCGGTGAGCGACTGCAGGTCGGTGGGTGCGAGGCTCATGTCCAGTCCTCGGCGGCCGGCGCTGATGTAGATGGCGTCCTGGAGGAGTGCGGATTCGTCGAGGGCGGTGGGGAGGCGCCGCTTCTGGCCGAGCGGGCTGATGCCGCCGACGAGGTAGCCGGTGGCGCGCTGGGCAGCGGTTGGATCGGCCATCTGGGCGCGGCGGGCGCCGAGGGCCTTTGCGAGGGCCTTGAGATCGAGCTGGCCGGCGACGGGGACGATGGCGACGGCGAGACTGTCGTCATCGAGCTGGGCGACGAGGGTCTTGAAGACGCGTTCCGCAGGGACACCGATGGCGTCGGCGGCCTCCATGCCATAGCTGTCGGCGCGCGGATCGTGCTCGTACTCGGCGAGTTCGAAGTGGATGCCGGCGTTTCGCGCTTCGTCGACGGCGGGTGTCATCTGGGGCGGTCCTCCGTGTGAGGGGCATGGTACGGCGATGAGGGCGAGGCGTCCGGCGGGTAGAGTCTGTGCGATGGGCGCTGCTGGCATTGGTTGGGGGCAAACGGGCAGAGTTAGCTGGTGAGGTGGTTCCGCGTGAGCGCGGCTGATCCGAGGGCGAGCGCGGCACCGGCGATCACGATCACGAGGCCGAAGTCTGGGCGATTGAGCACGCTGTCGTCGCCGGTTGAGACCAGGACGAGCAGCAGGCTGGCGACGGCCACGAGTGCGATTGGGATCGCCAGTAGGACAGCGACGCGGTGCGCCGTGTGATGGCTGAGCACCCCGATGCGAGTTGCGGCCAGCAGGGCGAGCGCGTTTACCGCTGCCAGCGGCACCAGCAGCAGCACCAATCGGGAGATCTGTAGTGCGAAGATTTCGCCCGCGAGGCCATCGGTGAGCAGTTCACCGGCGAGCCGCGCGAGATCAAGCCCGCTGAGCCGGTCACGCACGCCGAATTGGCCGACGATCCACGGCTGGATAAACCCCGCCAGCGCGAGGCCGTGGCCCACCACCGCGGCGCCAATGGCGACGCGGGGTAGGCGAGCCTGAGTCAGTTGCACGCTACTCCTGAGTGGTGACCGGCAAGACGAAGTCGATGGAGAACGAGGTGTCATCGGCGTGAGTGGCTACCGCGAAACCGGGGAGCACCGTGAGGTCCATGTCGTAATCGTCGGGGTCGGCTCCCAGGCTGCTGCCTGGTCCTCGCAACAGTTCGACCGGCAGTTCGCTGATGTTCACGAACAAGAGGTTCGTGGGATCGCGCCCCAGCAGTTCCAGCGTCGCGATGAAGGCGGGGTCTTCGTCGAGGGTTGCGTCTGACAGCGCGGCATCAGGCCACTGCAGGCTGACGTAGTTGCCGCTGTCCACCACGATTACACCGAGGTCACAGTTGCAGATGAAGAACTGCAGCTCGCTTGATACGAGATCGAGGCGCTCGCTCAGTCGCACCGGGTCGGTGGATTCGATGAGGCCGAGTGCCCACATGTCTGAGAAGTCAGTCTGCTCGCTGGTCAGGCCGTTCCCGCCCATGGCGAATCCGTAGCTGTTGCCGAAGAGCGCGATCAGGTCCTCTTCAAGGTCCAGACCGAGGAGGTCTTCGAACGGCGCCAGCGTGTCGGTCACCATCGGATCGTCCCCGACGCTCTCCAGGGCATCAACGAGGGAGTCGTGAAGTCCGGAGCCGGCGAACAGGAAGAGCGCATCGTCCGGGGTCATCCCGGAGATGGTGGCGAGATCGGTTGTGCCGGTGAGCGCGGGTGCGAAGGAGCCGAAGCCGGATTCGAGCGCGATTACCGCGCGGGCACCGAAACCGTTGTCACGCGCCGTCACCGCGAACGCCAGTGTGGCGTCGCGCGGGTCCACGTCGCCTGTTTCCACCAACGTATCGACGATGTCACTGAAATCACTGTTGTCCAAGACGTTG
>JABIST010000280.1 GCA_018700215.1 Dehalococcoidia bacterium
CACCCCTCGAGCCGCGCCCACCGATAGCTCGCCGCCTCGAACACGATCAGCGTCGGCTCGCCCGTCTGCCGACCACTCCCCGGCGCCTCCCCCAGGTACGCCTCCGCCTCCTCGCCATCGAGTAGACGCGCCTCCCCGGACACCACCACGCACGTCGGCCCATCCGTCACCGCGATCGACACCAGCGGCCGCCGACGAATGTTCTTCACCTTCGCCGTATCACTCCCCGTGCTCACCACCACGTCCGCACCATCGAACTGGTACGACACGATCGATTGCTGCGGCATCCCGCTCTTCCGACCAGTAGCCAGCACCCCCAGTTGATGATCCTTCAAGAACTGCTCGGCCATCGCCTTCAGCTCCGGGTACGTCTTCCTCGGTTCATCAGCCATGAGCCAAACTCCTTCTGATCCCGCTAGCGATTCTTGAACACCGCGTCGCGCTTCTCGGCGAACGCCGTCGGACCCTCCAGCGAATCCTCCATCCCCCGCAGGTTCACCTCCAGCGCATTCGCGAACGCCGTCGCCTCCGGCTGACTCATCGACGCCGCCTGGTGAATCATCTGATTGAAGTTCTCCACCGTCCGAGGTGCCATCCGCACCAGCGTCCGCGCCCAGTCGATCGCCTCGTCCATCAGCTCCTCGCGAGGCACCACCTTGTTCACCAGCCCCACCTCGTACGCCCGCTGCGCACTGAATCGACGATCCCCCATCAGGCAGAATTCGAGCGCAATCCCAGCTCCGACGAGCCGCGTCAGCGTCGAAACGAAGCTCGCCGCCTGATTCCAGCGCGCCTCCGCGATGTTCATCTCTGCGTGGTCCGCCGCAATCCGAAACGTGCAGTACTGCGCCGTCGACCAGCCCCCCGCAATCGCGTAGCCATTGATCGCCGCAATCGTCGGCTTCCAGCATCCCAACTTCTCGCCAATCGGCGTCACCGTCCGCGTCGGGTTGCGATACGGCGCGTCCCCACCCTCCGCCTCCAGCTCCGCTCGAATCTTCAGATCCTGCCCCGCGGAAAACGCCCGATCGCCCGCACCCGTCACAATCGCGACGCGGCACTGCTCGTCATCGGCAAACGTCGTCCAGGCATCCACCCAGCGCTGCGCCATCCCCGGATCGCTCGAATTCATCCGCTCCGGGCGGTTCATCGTGATGATCGCGATCCGACCATCGTCGATCGTCTCGTACAGCAGCTCCTGATGCTGCCAACCAGCCAGCGGTATCCGCACTACCTCATCAGCCATCACCAGCTCCTCCCCGGAACAACTCCCCAACCGCTAGAACCAGCCGAATTTCCCCTCGCTCCGGTACGCCTGGAACGCAAACGCCCCAACTGCAATCAGCATCACAATCGTCAGCCACGTCTCAAACGGCTGCCACACCTGTGCACCCAGCACGATCATCACCAGCACGAACACCAGGCAAACAAGCGCCAGCCGCTTCCGAAACAGCCGCAGCCGCCCAAGCGTCGCCACAACCTCCGAATCGGGCGGGCTACCGAGATTGGCAAACCCCGCATCAATCTGCGGCTGCAACCGCATGTGCACGTACCCAAGCAAGCTCGTCACAAACGCCAGCAGCACGAACTTGATCACCAGCCGCGGGTTGTCCAGCACATCGCCCGTACTCAACTGGTACTCCGTAATCAGCCACACCCCGGTCACAAACGCCGTCGTCTGAAACACGAAACACGGAATCGTCCGGTTCTTCACGATGTTCTCGAGGTACGTGTCCGCACGATCCCCAATCGGCGGACCCAGGTGCGCCCGCTGATTAACGATCACCAGCGCATACAGCGGCCACACCATCAGCACCGCCGTCAGCAGATGAATCACCCTCAGCGCATCAGTCAGCTCGCTCACGATTTCTCCCTCGATTCGGCCAGACGCCCAGACTCTACGCGCCCGCGCGGGCGCCCGCCCCCAGGCGACCTCCGAGGGGTGCACATCGCCCCTGCTGGATCTCCGGCCCTCCACTCCCCCGCCCTCCGCTACAGTCCCCCAACAACCGAGGCCCAACACCCGAGGCACGCCACCTCCCGAGGAGCCGCCGATGATCATCGACCCCCACGCCCACTACCACCCGCGCGCCTACATGGACGCCCTCGCCAACCTCCCCGGCGTCACCCGCGGCGGCGCCTTCGCCCCCCACCCGGACACCGATACCGACGAACACATCGCCCGCCGCCTCGAACACATGGACGAAGCTGGCGTCGGTCTCCAGGTCCTCTCCCCCGCCGCCAACCGCGCCCCCTACACCATCGACGAAGCCGCCGCCGTCGCCGCCGCCCGGCTCACCAACGACCTCACCGCGCGGCCCCGATCGGATGCCCCCATCGCCTC
>JABIST010000081.1 GCA_018700215.1 Dehalococcoidia bacterium
GCGACAGGGGGCACGAGCCAGAAGGAAAGCGCGTTGAGCCGCGGGAAGGCCATATCCCGTGCACCGATTTGCAGCGGGACGATGTAGTTGCCGAACCCACCGGCGAGGATGGCGACGGCGACCGCGATCATGGTGATGCCGTGGAGGCTCATGGCGGCGTTGTACGTATCGTGATTGAAGAGCTGCATTCCACTGGCGGCGAGCTCAACGCGAATGAGCATCGCGACGAGGCCGGAGAGCAGGAAGAGCAGGGTGAAGGTGACGATGTACTGGATGCCGATGACCTTGTGGTCACCAGAGAAGCCGAAGTAGCGGGTCCAGCCGGTCATCTCGAATTCATCGGCGGTGCCGCCGAACCACTCGCGGCCCCAGTAGCGCCAACCGCCGACTCCGATGAGCCAGCCGATGAGGGCGATGGGGTAGCCGATGGACCATGAGAGGTCCGTGGCCCACCAGCTGAGGTCCATGAAGGTGACGCGAATCAGTCCAGTCACGCTGATCCCGATGAGGAATCCGATGACGCCATAGATCAGTCCGAGGACGATTGGCGCGCGTAGTAGCCGAGCCATCAGTTACTCACCTTCGCGGCGGACGCACCTTTGGAGGCGAGCCATTCTTCGAACTCTGCTTCTGTCACGACTCGGACGGGCATCGACATCGTGGAGTGGTCGAGTCCGCAGAGTTCGGCGCACTGGATGCGGAATGCGACATCAGTTGAGTCGCCAGTTGCACTGGTCGTCGTGTAGAGGACGGTTGTCTGTCCTGGTACCGCGTCGATCTTCTGTCGGAAGGCGGGAATCCAGAATGAGTGGAGGACATCGAGCGCGGTGACATCGAACTGGATTCGCGTGTGGACCGGGAGGACGAGTTCGTCGCCAGCGCCGCTGCTCAAGCGAAGCTCTTCGTGGTCCGGATAGGTAATGAGCCACTGCCAGGAGAGGCCGGTCACTTCGACACGCATGTCGGCGGTGTCATCGGAGCGGAGTTCGGCGATGCCGGTGAGGCCGGGGTAGATCAT
Organism: Dehalococcoidia bacterium; assembly: GCA_018700215.1. GTDB lineage: Bacteria > Chloroflexota > Dehalococcoidia > UBA2979 > UBA2979 > JABIST01. The sequence goes on from JABIST010000081.1 coordinate 1,019, forward strand.
GACGACGACCGCGAGGCCGGCGGTGACAACGAACCAGAACTTGGGGAACCAGTTGGTCCCCAGGATGGCGGGGCCATCTTCGGGGGCCTCGTCCCCATTGCCCTTGGTGCGCCACTTTGGCACGCCCCAGACCAAGATCATCATGACGATGCCGAAGACCGGCGCGGCCATGTAGGTCATGACCATGAAGGCTTCATCGATGAAGTCAGCCTCTTCGGCTGCGACGGTTGGGAAGGGGTCCATGATGAAGGCGGTGACCGCCATTGCCGCAGCAGTGATCAAGATCCAGACCACCACGGCTATCTGCACGTCGCGTCTCATGAGCAAACCTTCCGGCGCCTGCGCTCAGCCCATGCTGTTAGGGGCTTGATGCAGAATTCCCGTAATTGAGGCCGCGGGGCAGGACCGAAGGTCCCGGAGCGACGGGGCCTTCCGACATGCCATTGGTCACGACTTCGCGACACGTACTCTTCTAATACGTGTTAATCGCTAATGGAATTGTTGCTCAGACACCTTCTCAATTACAACCGTAAACAGGCGACCATAAGAAGGAGTGCCACAATCGCGAGGTTCCTGACGGAAACGGGACCGTGCAGGATTGGCGAATCTACGCGGTCAGTACGCCGGGGCTGACCAGGTCCGCAGCACCTCCGTCCAGCAGGACGAGCGGCCGATGGCCGGCGGCCTGGAGGACGCTGGCGACGGTGGCGGCGCGGCTACCGGCAGCACAACTGACGAGCATTGCGTCATCGTCGACCTCGGTCAGCCACTCTTGCACTCGATCGATTGGGCGGTGCTCTGAGCGATCGAGCGGGAGCGTGCGGAGATCGCTGTCGAAGCGGACGTCGTAGGCCGGCAGCGTGCCGCTGGCGCGGATCTGCAGCGCCTCGGCAACATCGACGGTCTCGAGCTGCGCTGGGATTCGGTCGGCCGCCCACTTCGTGAATGGGAGGTAGCCGCGCACTTCTTCGTAGCCGATTCGGAGGAGGTCGGTTGCGACGCGGTCTGCCTGGGCGGTGCTGTCCGTGACGAGCACGAGCGGTTGGTTGAAGGGGACGACCCAGCCGACGTAGGCGAGCATTGAGTCGCCTTCCTCGATGGAGATGGTCTCGGGGATGTGAGCGGCAGCGAAGTCGAAAC
>JABIST010000047.1 GCA_018700215.1 Dehalococcoidia bacterium
ACCCCCGACGCCTAACTCGCACCGCCGATGCCCGGACTCACCCTCCGGGCATCGGCCACCACCACACCCACCGAGGCCAACCCCGTGCCCCTCATCAACCAACGACGCCTCGGCCGCACCAACCTCAACGTCACCGAACTCGGCCTCGGCGCCATGGACACCCCCACCTCCGAAGACGGCCTCGCCACCCTCGAGGCCGCACACACCCTCGGCATCAACTTCATCGATACCGCCCGCGACTACGCCGGCAGCGAATTCCTCATCGGTCGGCACATCCGAGAACGACGCACCCACAACCTCCCTGCCAACCTCCTCATCACCTCAAAAACCTTCAGCCACACCATCCACGGCAGCCAGCGCGATGTAGACCGCTCCCTCGCCACGCTCGGCCTCGAAACCATCCCCCTCTACCAACTCCACGACATCTCCACCGAAGACGCCTGGCGCGAAGTCCTCGACGAAGACACCGGCGCCCTCACCGGCCTCAAGACCGCCCAGTTTCGAGGACTGATCGACCACGTCGGAGTCTCCTCACACAACACCCAGCTGCTCGCGACACTCATCACCTCCGGCCACTTCGACGCCGTCATGCTCGAGTACTCCGCCTTCTTCCCCGAAACCGCCCCGCTGATCGACCTCGCCGCCCAGCACGATGTCGGCGTCATCGTCATGCGCCCCCTCGGCGGCTCCGGCCGCACCAGCGCCATCCGCACCGCCATCGACGATGGCTACGACGGTCCCCTCACTCCCGCCAACCTCCTCCGCTACGTCCTCTCCAACCCCAACATCACCACCGCCATCCCCGGCGCTCGCCACCCCAATCGCATCGAGGCAAACGTCGCCACCGCCACCAGCTACACCCCCATGCCCCTCGACGAACGCCGCACCCTCGAGCAAGAAGCGGCCCGTCTCTACTGACCTCGCCAGAACCAGGTTGGACAACGGTGAGCGTCCGCCTACACCGCTCTTGCGATGCCTCAATACGCTCCCCCGTCCAATGGAGATATGAAGCTCCCTTGGACCAAAGAACAGCCCGCCGAACCACTGACGCAGCCAGCCGACCGCCGCTGGGCGTCTGCCTGGTGCGCCACCTGTCGAGCGCAACAGCACCCGCTGATCTACTTCGAAAACGGGAAGAGCTACTGCAATCGCTGCGCCACCAAGGTCAACGCGATCATGGGCATCCGATCCGGTGGCCGCCGCGCCACCGACATCCAGTTCCCGTAGCCCGACCGAGCAACCCCACCGGCGCCCGAAGGACTAACCGAGGGTCGAAGACCACCCCTCGCCTGACCCCCACTCGCCCACGTCGTAGCATCAACGCATGGACACCGACGTCATCGTCATCGGCGCCGGCCCCGCCGGATCAACCGCCGCCCGCGAAATCACCAACCGAGGCGCCAGCGTCCTCCTGCTCGATCGCGCCAAATTCCCTCGTGACAAGCCCTGCGGCGGCGGCGTCACCATCCGCACCGCCGAACTGCTCCCCTTCTCCCTCGACCCCGTAATCGAAGACACCATCCTCGGCGCCCACCTCAGACTCCGCGATGGCAAAAACATCACCCGCCGCCACCACCGCCCCATCACCTACATGACCCAGCGCTCCCGACTCGACCACTTCCTCGTCGAACACGCCCAGCAGGCCGGCGTCGAATTCCGCGACGGCCAGCCAATCAAACTCGTCCGCCGCCTCCCCGACCGCACCTTCGAGGTCCAGGCCCGCAACGGCGATGTCCACCGCGCTCGCGTCGTCATCGGCGCGGACGGCGCCAACAGCATCGTCCGAAAGAACCTCGGCTACGAAGACCCAATCGAAAGCGCCGTCGCCCTCGAAGGCAACATCGCCTACCCCAACGGCATCCCGGACCACTACAAAGGCCAGGTCGCGCTCCAGTTCGGTAGCATCCCCGGCGGCTACGGCTGGGTCTTCCCCAAAGGCGACCACGTCAACGTCGGCGTCGGCGGCTGGAAAGACGCCGTCGGCACCTCCCTTCGCGACCGCCTCAACGACACCTGCCGCCTCTACGGATTCGACCCCGCCGACCTCACCAACCTCCGAGGTCACCATCTCCCCCTCGGACGCCCCGGTGCGCTCGTCGCGGGCGGCGGCTCCGCCGTCATCGGCGACGCCGCCGGCTTCGTCGATCCGCTCTCAGGCGAAGGCATCCACGGCGCCATCAGCTCCGCCATCCACCTCGCGCCCGTCGTGGAGGACTATCTCGCAGATCGCGTCCCCAACCTCGCCGGCTACCACCACACCGTCACCCGCGAACTCGTCCCCAACCTCGAAACCTCGCGCGCACTGATGGAAATCTTCCACGCCTGGCCAGACCCCTTCGTCTGGCTCCTCCAACACTCAGACCGCTTCTGGAACCCCGCAGGCGAACTCGTCCGAGGCGAAATTTCTTACACCCGCATCGTCAACCGCTTCGGTCCCCTCGTCGCCGCCGCCCTCAAACCCACCGCCAAACTCGCCCGCCTCCGCACCGGCCGCGCCTCTCTCCCCCGCCCGCGCACGGGTCATTGAGGTGACAGCGCACCTGCGGCTCCTGCCCTGGCGCCCCCACCTCCTCCTCACCCTCGCCTTCGCCCTCGTCG
>JABIST010000042.1 GCA_018700215.1 Dehalococcoidia bacterium
AGCCGGAGTGGTGGACGCGGTTGACGGCGCCTCGGGTGCTGACGCCGCACCCGGCGGAGATGGCGCGGCTGACGGGGACGAGCGTGGAAGCGGTGCAGGCGGACCGCCTGGGAAGTGCGGCGCGGTATGCGGAGCTGACGGGGTCCGTGGTGGTGCTGAAGGGTGCCTGCACGGTGGTGGCCGGACCGGACGGGCGTGCGCGGCTCTCGGACGCCGCGAACGCGATGCTGGCGACGGCGGGGACGGGCGATGTGTTGGCGGGGCTGATCGCGGGGCTGCTAGCGCAAGGGATGACGCCGTACGACGCGGCGTCGACGGCGGTGTATCTGCACTCCGAAATGGGACGGCGAGTGGCAGAGAGCCACGGGACGGCGGCGGGGCTGGCACAGGATTTGCTGAAGGTGCTGCCGGACGCGCGCCGTCTGTTGGAATCTGGGTCGAGCGCGTCGTCGTCGTCGATGCCGGACTTTGGCGGTATGGGAGGCATGGGCGGCCCCGGAGGTGCGGGTGGCGGCATGGGCGGCGGGATGCCGGACCTTGGTGGTGGGATGCCCGGCGGACCGGGTGGACCGCCGGGGTTCTAGGGATGTCTTGGGCAGTTGGGGGACGACTCGGGAGTGGCTGGGGAAGGCAGGGGCTGACGGGTGCTTCAGGTTATGTAATCGCGACTAAATCATGCTTGCGGGAGGGTGCGGGGATGGGCCACTTGTTACACTTCGTTCCCGTATGGCGAGGGTTGCGATCCGCAGCCCTGCCTCGGCGGAGGGCCGCCTTGTGAGCGACACACGGACGGCGATCGACGACGTGAGTGAGACCGATCGAATCGCACTAGTCTTCCCCGGTCAGGGCTCTCAGTCCCCGGGAATGGGGCACCTGGTCTATCAGCACTCCGAAGCAGCTCGTCTCACGTACGCAGAGGCGAGTGACGTGACACAGATCGACCTGACGAAGCTGTGCTTTGAGAGTGACGCGGAGACGCTCTCGGAATCACGAGCAACGCAGCCTGCGATGCTGACGACGTCCGTGGCGATTCTGCGGGCGATGCGGGAGAAGCTGACCGAGGTGGGGGATCGGGTGCGACCTCGGTTGTTCGGGGGGCACTCGTTGGGGTTATTCAGCGCCGCGGTGGCGTGTGAGGCGATCTCGTTCCGTGATGCGCTGCTGGTGATCCTGGAGCGTGCACGACTGATGGGCGAGTTCTACGAGCGCCGGCCGGTGGGGATGGCATCGATCCTGGCACTATCGCTTGAACAGGTGGAGGAAGTCTGCGCGGACGCCACCGTGTCCGAGGACGACCGGGTGGACGTGGCAAACCACAACCAGGCAACGCAGTTCGTGATCAGCGGGGATCTGGGTGCGCTGGAGCGGGCGATGGAGCGTGCTCGGGAGCTGCACGGGCGGGCGATCCAGTTGAAGCTGAAGGTATCGAGTCACACGCCGCTGCACCGAGAGCAGTCCGAAGAGTTCGCGCAGATCGTTCGTGGCATTCCGTTCTCGGTCCCGGTGCGACCAATCGTGTCGAACAGCACCTCGAAGCTGCTGACTACGGCGGACGAGGTGCGACACGAGTTCGAGGTGCAGTTGAGGTCGCCGGTGTACTGGGCGGAGAACGTGCAGACGATGGTGCGCGAGGGGGTCGACACCATGGTGGAGGTGGGTCCGGGGCATGTGCTATCGAGGATGGTGAAGCGTATTTCTGATCAACTGACCGCGGTGTCGCTGGACGACGCACGCGAGGAACCGATTCCGATCTCTGTGCTCCCCCAGACCGTGGCCCGTTGATGCCCCGCGAAGTTGTGGTGACGGGACTGGGGTTGATGACGCCCGTGGGGAACGACGTCTCGACGAGCTGGAAGAACCTGGTGGCCGGACGCTCGGGGATCGGGACGATCAGCCAGTTCGACACGTCGGCGTACGAGTATCCGATTGCGGGCGAGGTGAAGAACTTCGAGCCTTCGGATTTCGTGGCGCCGAAGCTGCTGCGCCGGGTCGACCGATCGACGCAGTTCGCGATCGCGGCGTGCCAGGAGGCGGTGGCGGACGCGGGCGTTGAGGTGGACGCGGAGCAGCCGGGGACCGTGGGTGTGTTGCTGGGCACCGGCATGGGCGGCGCGCACATGATGATCGAACAGCAGCGGATCCTGGATGAGAAGGGGCCGCGACGGGTGTCGCCGTTCCTGATTTCACACTTCCTCCCCGATACCGCATCCGGACTGGTGGCGATCGCGCTTGGCGCGCAGGGACCGAACTTCGCGGTCACAGCGGCGTGCGCGACGGGCGGTGCCGCGGTGGGCGAGGCGGCAGAGACGATTGCACGCGGCGACGCCGAGGTGATGATCGCGGGCGGATTTGAAGCACCGCTGACGCCGATCTACTACGCGGGGTTCTTCGCGATGAAGGCGCTGGCGACGCACGATGACCCGACGCAGGCGGTACGCCCGTTCGACGCTGATCGGAATGGGTTCATCCTGGGCGAAGGTGCGGCGGCACTGGTGCTGGAGTCGTTGGAGCACGCACGGGCGCGCGGGGCGAGGGTCTATGCGCGCTACTCGGGTGGTGCGACGAGCAACGATGCGGGCGACATGGTGGCGGCGGCCGAGGACGGACACGGTATTGCGGGCGCAATGCGGCACGCACTGGGACGCGGCGAGCTGCGGACCGACCAGATTTCCTACATCAATGCGCACGGGACGAGCACGCCACTGAACGACCGGGTAGAGACTCGGGCGTTCCGCGACGTGTTCCGCGAGGACGCCGACGGGCTGATGGTGTCCAGCACGAAGTCCATGCACGGACACATGATGGGCGCGGCCGGGGCGGTGGAGGCGGCGATTGCCGTGCTGACGTGCCACCATCAGGTGGTGCCGCCGACGATCAACTACACGACGCCTGATCCTGACTGCGATCTGGATTACGTGCCGAACGAGGCACGTGACGCGAAGATCGAGCACGCGATGAGCACCTCGGTGGGGCTCGGCGGGCACAATTCCGCACTGATCTTTGGACGCTGGGAGGGCAATTGATGGATGTGCCGCGAGTGGTAGTGACAGGCGCAGGAGCGGTCACCCCGGTGGGCATTGGGTTGGAGGCGACCTGGCGGGCGCTCCTTGCCGGCGAGAACGGCATCAGTCACGTGACGCTGTGCGATGTGGAAGATATCGCCTCGAAGATCGGTGGCGAGGTGACGGGTTTCGACCCGGAGAACTGGCTCAACCGAAAGGACGCGCGACGGATGGACCGGTTCGTCCATCTGGCGATTGCGGCGGCAGACGAGGCGCTGGAACATTCCGGACTGGATGTCCGAGCTGAGTCCGAGCAGGTGGGCTGCATCATTGGTTCTGGCATCGGTGGGATCCAGACTCTGGAAGATCAGTTCAAGGTGTTCTTCGACAAGGGACCGAGCCGAGTGTCGCCGTTCCTGGTGCCGATGTTCATTTCGGACATGGCGGCCGGGCAGGTTTCGATCCGGACGGGCGCGCGCGGGCCGAATGTGAACACGGTATCGGCATGCGCCTCGGGAGCAGATGCGCTTGGCGCGGCGTTCGAGACGCTGCGACGGGGTGACGCGCAGGCGATGATCGCCGGCGGCACGGACGCGGGCGTGACGCGGATGTCGATGGCTGCGTTCGCGGCGTCGCGGGCGCTGTCGACGGGGCAGAACGACGACCCGGAGCACGCGTCGCGACCGTTCGACTCAGGGCGCGACGGGTTCGTGATCGCGGAGGGCGCGGGGGTGCTGATCCTCGAGACGCTGGAGCACGCGCAGGCGCGGGGCGCGGAGCCGCTGGTGGAGATGGTGGGCTACGGCCAATCGGCAGACGCGTTCCACGTGACGCAGCCCTCGGAGAATGGCGAAGGCGCGGCGCGGGCGATGCGGATGGCCCTGAAGAAGGCGGGCATCAACGCGAGCGACGTGGGCTACATCAATGCGCACGGGACGAGCACGCAGTTGAACGACAAGTTCGAGACGATGTCGGTGAAGACGGTGTTTGGGGAGGCGGCGGCTTCGATTCCGATTTCGTCGACGAAGTCGATGATCGGGCACACGCTGGGTGCGGGCGGCGGTATTGAGGCGGCAGTGACGATGATGTCGCTGCGCGAGCAGAAGATTCACGGGACTCGAAACCTGGTGCTGCCGGACCCAGACTGCGACCTTGACTACGTGCCCGAAGGGGCGCGGGATGTCTCGATGGAGTACGCGGTTTCGAACTCGCTGGGGTTCGGCGGGCACAACAGCTGCCTGGTGTTCAAGCGCTTCACGGCCTGAGCGGGTGACGGCGACCGTCGACGCGCGGGTAAGCCAGGGTTCAAACGGTCGCGTCTGGCGACTGCTTCCTGATCCAGATCTCGATGGCTTCGCGGACGCGGGCGACGGTCTGCCGCCGCTGATCCAGCGGCTGCTGGCACGGCGCAGCGTGGGCACGACCGAGGAGGCACGACGCTACCTGGGTAGCCCGGGTGAGCTGACGGATGCTCAGCTGATGCCGAACCTTGATGTGGCTGTGGAGCGGCTGGCACGGGCGTGTCGCGAGGGCGAGACGGTGGCGGTGTTCGGCGACTTTGATGTGGATGGCGTGACCTCGACGACGATTCTGACTGAGGGGCTGCGGGAGCTGGGTGCGAAGCCGCTTCCGTATATCCCGGACCGCTTCAGTGAGGGGTATGGGCCGAACGTGGGTGCGGTGCGGCAGCTTGCCGACCGCGGGGCGAGCGTGCTGGTGACGGCGGACTGCGGGACCTCGTCAGTGGTTGAGGTGGCGGAGGCGAACTCGCTGGGGATGGAGGTGATCATCATCGATCACCACACCGTGCCGGAAGAGTTGCCGGCGGCGCTGGCGCTGGTGAACCCGAAGCTAGCGGACTCGGAATACGGCTCGGAACCGGCCGCGGTGGGCGTGGCGTACAAGGTGGTACACGACCTGTACGCGCAGATGGGGCGACCGTACGACCCGAATCCGCATCGGGCGTTGGTGGCGCTGGGGACGGTGTGCGACCTGGCGCCGATGGTGGGGGAGAACCGCGACCTGGTGCGGCTGGGGCTGGAGGCGATGCAGCAGACGCAACGTCCGGGCCTGCTGGCACTGGCGAAGGTGGCGAGCATCAAGCTAGCCGAGGCGAATGCGGACACGTTTGGGTGGGTGCTGGGGCCTCGGCTGAATGCGGCTGGTCGGATGTCGCATGCGCGTGTGGCGCTGGAGCTGATGCTGGCGACGGACGCGGGCGAGGCGGCGCGGCTGGCGCAGGAGCTGGACGATCTCAATCGGGAGCGGCGGGAGACGACGCTGCAGGCGATGGCCGATCTGGGCGAGCAGCTCAGTCCGGCAGACCTGGCGGCACCGCTGATCGTGGCGGCGAGTTCATCGATCTCCTCGGGGATCGTGGGGCTGGCGGCTTCGCGGCTGGCGGGGGACCACCATCGACCGGCGATTGTGATGCAGGTGGACGAGGATGAGGCGCGAGGTTCGTGTCGTTCGATCCCAGCGTTCGATGTCACGGCGTTGCTGCGCCGGCATGCCGACCTCTTTCGACGGTTCGGCGGGCATCGGGCGGCTGCGGGGTTCAGCCTGGATGCTGCTCGGGTGCCAGAGCTGCGGGAGCGGCTGATCGCGGATGCGGCGGAGCGGATTCAGCCGGAAGATCTGGTGGCGGCAATTGAGGTTGAGGTGGAGTTGCCGCTGGGCGAGGTGGATCGTCGGATGTTGCAGTGGTTGGGGCTGCTGGGCCCGCACGGCATCGGCAATCCGACGCCGGTGTTCATGGCACGGGGCGTGGAGGTGGTGCAGAGCCGAGCGGTGGGGGCGGACGGATCG
>JABIST010000209.1 GCA_018700215.1 Dehalococcoidia bacterium
GACGAGACCTCCGCTGGCGTCCGCTACTACAACACCCCTTCCGGTTGGAAGTCCGTCCCTGAAAAAGGCATGATCCTTCGTGCCCTCGAACTCGCAAAGGCTGAAGAAGCGGCCTCGTAACCCTCGAGGCGGATCGGATCCATGAGGTGAGCGACCGCCCCGACCCGCCAGCCGACGAGCCTGCAGGCGACACCGCCGAGGTACCGCCGCCCAGGCGCAAGCCAGCCGGCTTCGGCGGCGCATTGCGTGGCCTCGCTCGCGCTGCTGGCGAAGTAGCTGCGGCCAGTGGCGAAGAGGCCCGTCGCCTCGCCGAAACCGCCCGTCCCGAAGTCGAGCGCATCGCCAAACAGGCGAAAGCCGCCGCCGAGGCCGCCACACCCCACATCAAGCAGGCAGCCACCGACGCCACCGACTACGTGCGTGAGCATCAGGACGAAATCCGCGCCGGCGCGAAAAAGGGCGCTGGCGTCGTCGCCGATCAGGCCGTGCGCACCGTCACCCCTCGCCCGCTCCGCCCCGCCATCGACGCGATGAAGGACGAGCTGCGCGAGCAGCCCAAGGCCACCTCGGACGCACCCGACGAAGAGATCGAGCCCGACGAGTCGCCCACCGAGCGCTAAGTCGCCTCGGACACCTCGGGCAGATCAGAATCAGTCAGCATCCCGTTCCGCCGCGCCCGCTTGCGATGCGCCGGACCCCTGATCAACACCGCACTCACCGCCCACAGCAGAGCCGAAATCGCAAAGCCGGCCGCATACAGACCGAACGGCCACGAGTAAGACCCCGTCATGTCGAACAGGAACGCACCGCCCAGCGGTCCGATCACCTGCCCGCCGAAGCTGATCATTGCCACCAGCCCGCTGATCGCACCAAAGTGCCGCACCCCGAACGCCCGAGTCACCAGCAACGGCTCCAGCATCGGCGCGAACGCACCCCCGAAGCCCCAGAACAGAATCCACGCACCAATGCCCATGTCGCTCGTCGTGCCCACCAGAATCCCGGTCGCCAGTGCCTGCGAGAGCGCGACAAACGCCGCCAGCAAGAACACCTTATCGACGCGTAGCAGCGCGAAACTCAATGGTGGCCGCGACAGCATCCGTAGCCACGCCGTCACCGCCAGCAGCGTCGCTCCAATCGCCACCCCGTTGCTATCAAAGAAGTCGACGATCAGGTTGTTGACTGAACCCTGCCCCAGGAAGAACAGCATCATCCCAATCGAGACCAGCCAGAAGACCGGGCTTCGCAGCGCCTCGTAGGAGCTGAAGCCACCCTCCACCTCGTCCACGTCTACCAGTTGGGTACTGCCGCTCGCCCGTAACCCCAGTTCCCGCGGCCGATCCGCGACGACAAACAGCGCCGCAAACCCGTGCAACACAAAGATCAGCACGGCGCTCGCGATCATCGCCGCCTGCCACCCGCCGCCGCTCTCGAACCACGCAAGGATCGGCAGGATCACCGCCCCGCCCATCCCGAAGCCGGTGGTCACCAGGCCCAAAGACATCTGACGGCCGCGCCCCTCAAACCAGCGCGTGACTAGCCAGTTGTACGGAATCGGCATCAGCAACGGTCGCGCCAGACTCACGAATGCCCAACCCAGGTAGAGCTGCCACAGTTCCGTGGAGAACGAGGTCGCCACAATCGCCACCGGCATCGCCACACTGCCCAGCAGCAACATTCGACGCGCGCCACCTCGATCGATCGCACCGCCGATCCACGGTCCGATCACCGCGAACAGCACCTGCCCCACCATGAACGCGCCCACCACCGCGGTTCGACTGGCGCCGAAATCCTCCGCGATCGCGGTGATGTAGACAGCGACCACCCAGAAGGTGCCGCCCGCCGTAGTGCTGTTGGTGAGCACACCAGCGATGACGATCACCCACCCGTAATGGACAGGGATACGCGGAGCTAGGGCTCTCATCGTGCGGAGCCACCGATCGGTGCTACGGAGACTGGAGAGCCTTCACGATAGGTCCGCACCTTGCCCCGCACCAGCGGCGACCGTTATCCCGTTTCGATCCTCTGCTATCGTGCGCCCACGTGCGAAGGAGCATCGATGAAGGTCGCAATTGGGCTAGGCCGCGAGGCGATTACTGACTGGGACGAGGTATCCACCTACGCCATCGAGAGCGAGAAGCTCGGCGTCGACTGCATCTGGACCGCCGAGGCGTGGGCACACGACGTGATGACGCCGCTCGCCTACCTCGCGGCCAAGACCGAGAAGATCCACCTCGGCACCAGCATCATGCAGCTCGGTACCCGCACTCCCGCCCTCGTCGCCATGACCGCAATGACCCTCGATGGCATGTCCAACGGGCGCTTCCGGCTCGGCATCGGCAGCAGCGGCCCGCAGGTGATCGAGGGCTGGCACGGTATCCCCTTCGCCCGCCCACTCGCACGCACCCGCGAAGTGATCGAAATCGTCCAGCGCATCTTCCAGGGCGAAACGCTCGCCTACGACGGCGAGTTCTACCAGCTCCCTCTCCGCGACGGCGGCTCGGGCGAGGGCAAAGCCCTCCGCCCCGGCGCGCCACCCCCAAAGAACGTCCCCATCTACATCGCCTCGCTCGGCCCCAAGAACCTCCGCATGACCGGCGAAATGGCCGATGGCTGGCTCGGCGGCTCATTCCTCCCCGAACACGCCGACCTCTTCCTCGACCCGATCCGCGAGGGCGCCGAAGCCGCTGGCCGATCGCTCGATGACATCGACCTCCAGGTCGGCGGCACCATCTGGTTCACGGATGACGTGGACGAGGCCGTGAAGACCCTCAAGCCCGGCCTCGCCTTCTCCATCGGTGCCATGGGGTCACGACAGCATAATTTCTACAACGACGCCTACCGCCGCCAGGGCTTCGCCGACGAGGCCCGCGAGGTGCAGCGGCTCTGGCTCGCCGGTGAGCGTGACGAGGCCCGCGCCCGCGTCCCGGACGAGATGGTGCTCGGCAGCAACCTGATCGGCGATAAGCAGATGATCCGGGAGCGCCTGCGCGTCTACCGAGATGCTGGCATCAACACCTTCCGCGCAGGTCCGCGCGGGGACACGCTGAGCGACCGCCTCGACACCCTCGGGCGCTTCATGGAAGTCGTCGACGAAGTAACGGCCGAGGCGCGCTAGCCGCTAGCTGTCGCTAGCCCTATCGACCCAGCGTCAGCCCCAGCACACCCGCCAGCTCCGCGATCGCCGGTGCGCCACTGGTCGACGCAACCTGTCCCGACTCCACCTCTTGCGCAAGCTGTCGCAGCGCGCCAATCGCCGAGGGCGTGTCCAGGTCGTTGTCCATCGCATCCATGAACGCGTTACGGAAGGGCTGCGCACGGAGTTGCTCCGCGCCGCCGCTCTTCGACTCCGCTGCTCGGCGGAACAGCGCCACATCTTCCTCGGCGCTCGCAAGCTGTTCACGGCTGAAGTCACGATCCTCGCGGTAGTGCGTCATCAGCAACGTCAGCCGCACCGCGTCCGCCGTGTGCCCTTCGTCGAGCAGCTCGTGCACCTTCACCAGGTTGCCCAACGACTTCGACATCTTCACGCCATCGAGCTGCATCGTCCCGTTGTGCACCCAGTAGCCGACATACGGCACTTTGCCCGTCACCGACTCCATCTGAACGATCTCGGAGTCATGGTGCGGGTACGCCAGATCGCTTCCACCCCCGTGAACGTCGATCTGATCACCCAGCGTCGCCCGCGCCATCGCCGAACACTCGATGTGCCAACCGGGGCGTCCGACGCCCCACGGCGACTCAAACATCGCATCCGCGTCTTCGGACGGCTTCCACAGCAAGAAGTCGAGCCCGTCACGCTTCAGGTGTTCCGGCTCGTCCGGCATCGTGTCCGTCCGCGGCGCGCTTCGCAGCCCCTCGCGTGTGTACCCGGCCAGGACACCGAACGCCTCCGTCTTCGAGGTGTCGAAGAAGACATGTCCGTCCACCTCGTAGGCAAACCCCTTCGCCTCCAGCGCAGCGACCATCTCGATGATCTGCGGCATGTGGCCAGACACCAGCGGGAACGACTCCGGCCGCTGCACGTTCAGCGCATCCATCTCTGAGAGGTAGATCGCGTGATTCTGCTCCGTCAGCGCCGGGATCGTGATCCCCAGCTCCTTCGACTTACGAACCATGTCGTCATCGATATCGGTGATGTTTTGGATGTGGTGAACGTCGTAACCGTTGAATTCCAGCCAGCGGTGCAACGTATCCTGCACCACGTAGACCAGCGCGTGCCCCAGATGTCCCACGTCGTACGGCGTCACACCGCAGACATACATCCTTGCAACACCTACCTCCAGCGGGACGAACGGCTCCAGCCCCCGAACCTTCGAGTTGTACAGGCGAAAGCCGGACTGCAGTCGTGGTTGTAGCGAACTCGCCTCGTTCAGCGGCAGGGTCTCGCTCCTTGTGATTCAGCGATTTCGAGCTGCTCTGCTCGTGAGCAGCGCGCATCGTAGCACGATGCAGGCCCCATCTAACGCGTCTGACCCACGCGTCGCGTAGACTGCGTCAGCGTCTCTGGAGGCCCCGTTTGCCGCGTTCGCTGCGCGTCGCCCTCGTCCAACTTGAAGCTCGCGATCTCGCCGACCACAATCGCGCATGGGATGAGCTGCTGCACGCCATCGACGACGCCGCCACCCACGAACCACAGCTGATCGTCCTCCCCGAGGCTAGCTACCCCGCCTACTTCCTCCAGTCACGCGAAGCCTACGAAGCCGAAGACCTCCACTCCGACAAGTACATCCTCGACACCCTTGGTGAGCGCGCCGCCCAGCACGGCATCCATCTCGCCGTCGGCCTTGTGCTCCATGCACCCAGCGGCAGCCTGCAGAACGCCTGCGTCCTCTTCGATCCCACCGGTCGCGAGGTTGGGCGCTACGCCAAGAGCTTCCTCTGGCACTTTGACCGTTCCTGGTTCGAAGCCGGCGATCACTTCCCCGTCTTCCAGCTCCAGATCCCTGAACTCGGCGAGGTCCGCGCCGGCATCCTCATCTGCTCCGACAGCCGCCTCGAGGAGATCCCCCGCGCCTACGCCGTCGAAGGCGCTCGGCTGATCATCGATCCCACCGCCTGGGTCTCCGCCGGACGCGATTCCACCCGTCTCTCGAACCCGCAGATCGAATTCCTCATGCCCGCCCGCGCCATCGAGAACGGCGCCTGGGTCGTCTGCGCTGACAAGACCGGCAGCGAGGCGCGCTCGCTCGTCTACGCCGGCCAGTCGGGCGTCATCGATCCCCGCGGCAACTGGGCCGTCCGCGCCCCCAGCAACGGCTCCGGCATCGTCATCCACGACCTCAATCTCGACGCCGCACTCGGCCCCCCGATCGAACGCCGGCCTGAGCTGTACCGCGATCTCGCCACACCAATTGATGATTCCGAGGCCGCGCGGCTCGCCCGCGAGCCACTGATCGCCGAAGACGCCGCCGCCCGTGTCGCCGGTGCCGCCCTGGACGCGCTGCCCTCCGCCGTCGAACTGGTCGAGGGCGCTCGCCAACTCGTCCGTGCTGCCGCCGCTCAAGACGCCGCCCTCGTGGTGCTGTCGGACCTCGCCGGCAGCAATTCCCGTGCCGTCACCGAGCGTGAGTGCTTGCCGCTACTGGAGGCCCTGGCCGCCGAGTGCTCCACCATCATCGCCGCCGTCCTCGCAGAGCGAAGTGGCAGCAAAACCTACAAGACCCAGTACCTGATCTCACCCTCGGGCGTCATCGCCGCTCACCGCCAGACCCACCTCTCCGAGCGTGAGCGACAGGCCGGATTCAGCGCCGGCGACGAGCGCCCTCCCGTCGTCGAAACCCTGATCGGACGCGTCGGCCTGCTCTCCGGCGTCGAAGGACTCGTCCCAGAACTGGCCCAATCACTGAAACTGCGCGGCGCCGAGCTGATCGCCTGGTCCGCCGGAAACATCGGCGCGCCACTCCGCACCATCGCCCGCGCGCGCGCATTAGAGCACCACTACTACGTCGTCGCCGCCGGCCACTGCGCTGACGATGGCGGCGGTTATGTCGTGGCCCCGGCCGGTGCGGTACTGACCGAGACCCTCCCCGGCGAAGCCATGGTCATGACCGCGGACATGAACCGCGTACTGGCGCGCTGGAACGACATGGCGCCCAGGACCAACCCACTACGTGATCGGGCCGCACTCCACGCAGGCACGGTACTCAAGACGTCCTAGCGCCAGTTCGAGGGCGTGTCCGCCTAGTCCCAGAGCTTCCGACGCGCGGCGCAGTGATCGCACAACACCGCCGCCACTCGTCGAGGCGGATCGGTGCGCCGCTCCGTGATCTCCATCGCCGTCAAATGAACAGTGCAGAACATCAGCCGGCAGCGCGAGCACTCGTGCTGCATCGAAACCCGGCACGCCTCGATCGCGCAGATCTTCAGGTCGTTCGCCACTCGCATCCGACGAACCCAATCCTGATGCGACTGGACATCGTCCAGCTTCGCGCGACACTTCGGCCGGTTGCAGACTTCCAGATAATCTTCGCCGTGGACGCCGTGATCCTCGCAGAACGTCTCGCCGCAGTACACGCACTGCCCGCTCGCATCGCGCCCGCAGCCGCCGCGCAGAAATCCACGACTGAACGTGCAACGAATGCCGGCCTGAATCATCACAGCCCCGTGAGTATCAATTGGGTATCCGAAACATCCTACGGAACTGGCCGAAGTGCCGTAAATCCCCGCACTGCTACCGAACCAACAGCGCTCCACTACTCTCGCCCACCACAAACGTCGCCGTCGCCACGCCCGCCTCAACGTCGATCGCCGTCAGCGCGCCCTGATAGACATCACTCGCGTACAGCCAGCCACCGTCCGAGCTAAACGCCAACCCGTCCGGCACGCCCGACACCGCCACACGCCTCACCCCACCATCGAGCTGGACCAGCGCCACCTCGTGAGCCGCGGATAACGCCACCGCGATCGTGCCGCCGTCTGGCGAGAACAAGACCCGCACCGGCCGCCCGCCCAGCGTCACCTCGAACAGCAATCCGCCCTCCGAGTCGAATACGTGCAGCACTCCACCGACCGCCCCCGCGGTCGCAATTCGCCCCCCCGTCGGGTCGATCGCCACCGTCTCCGGCAGCTCCGACACCTCGAGTGAAATCTCCCCCACGGTCAGCATCGACGAACCTGCCTCAGCGATCGCCAGCCGCCCATCCGGCAGCACCGCCACCGCATGTGGCCAGTCGCCCGTCTTGATCGGTGCAAGTTCCTGCCAGTCGACCAGCGCGAACCGTCGAAGTTCGTTCGTCGCCCGGTCCGTCACCAGCAACGTCTCGCCATCCAGCGCCAGCCCGTGCGGCGTCCCGCCAACCTCGATCGCCTCAACGACACCATCGAAGTCGATCAGCGCCAACACGCCCGCCTGCTCCAGCGACGCCACAATCCGACCATCCGGTAGCGCTAGCAGCTCGTGCGGCCCGCCTCCCACCGCAATCCGCTTCACAGCGTCGCCAGTCCCTGCGTCGATCAGCAGCACCGCGTGACCGCGCAGATCCGCCACCACAATCTCGTGGCCATCCATCGATCGCGCCGCGACCTCCCGAGGGAATGGTGAAACGACCAACAGGGCGGTCAAGAGCGCAATCGCCATCAAGGCAAGCCAGAGTGGGATATCTCGAACGCGTACAGACTTCATCTCAGGCCGACTGCTGCTCACCCTTGGACACACCGGCGGCCTTACGCGCGTCACTCAATCGGTCACGTGCCATCCGCTCCAGGCCGGAGTGCTCCTTGGCCTGTGGGAATCGCGTCGCCGTCTCCAACCACTGAGCAGCCTCAATCGGGTCATCCAACCGCAGACAGAGATCGCCGATCAGATAGGCCACACGCATTGCCGCCTCATCCGAAATCTTGGAGTCCAGTTCGAACGATCGCACGTACGCATCACGAGACTTCGTCAGCCACTCTCGTTCCGCCGTCTCATCGCCCCGCTCCCGCTCAAACCAGGCACGCCGCTGCAGAATCACAGCCTGACGGCGCTCGTTTGGTCGTCGCCGTTCGTAGCACATCTGCCCCAGCTCCAGCGTGAGCAGTGCATCTTCGATCGTCCGAGGGCCACCCAGGTTCGGATAATCAAAGCGCCCGCGCTGCTGCCGTCCTTCGGAGATCGCCTCGCGTTCCTCGTCGTTCAGGTTGTGGAAGTCATCGTGTGTCGATGCGTAGCTGCAGGTTGGGCACACCGTCATCACGTAGCGCGTTGGGTCCTCGGATGAATACGTGACACGGAAATCCGATTCGCGCTCTTTCGGTCGCACCGAAGCCGTTCGCACCCGCAGGTACTCAAAGTTCGTCTCGCACACCGGGCAACTCAACGTATCCAGGAAGAAGAACGACTCGTCAAACTCCGCCTTCAGCTCCACCACATTGCCGGTCCACGCGCCTCCGCCGGAGGCCGCTGGTGACTCCCTGCGCCCGGAACGTCCACTTGGCTCCTCGGGTGGCTCCCCAAGATCAGCTAAGGGTGGCTCTGGCTCTTCAACCTCCGGCATCAGGCTCATCAGTGGCGGCGGCAACTCAGACTGAGGATCGTTCGGCGCACGTCGTGCCAGGTCCCGCAGCAGCTCAATCGCCAGCTCAGGCGCCACACGGAACACCTCAACCGCACGGTCCAGTGGAATCACAATGATCACCGCGTCCTCGGTCACCCGAGCGCTAGTCGAAACAGGTCGGCCATCGAATGCGGCAACGTGGCCAAACATCTGCCCGGGCGCCACTTCACCCAGAACCCGCACCACGTCACCATCGCCGCCCTCAAGCACCACGCGACCGTTCAGCAACACGTAGCAATGCGCTGGCACCGAGTCGCGTGCGTACACCATCGCGCCCACTGCGTAGCGCTCGGCAAACTCATTGAGCTGCCGATAGCTGTCGGGGAATGGTCGTGCTGGCGGTGGAACCACCGGTCGCTCCTGAGTTCGTCGTCCTGGGACTCTCAGTTAATCGTCGGCAGCCCAACCGGATTCTCACACCCGGCTGGGCCACCGAAATCTAACTACTTAGCGGATCAAGTTCACGAGACTTTCCAGCATCTCGTCCGCCGTCGAGATGATTCGACTCGATGCCTGGAAACCACGCTGGGCGACCACCACGTTGGTGAACTCCCGCGCCAGGTCCGTGTTCGAACCTTCCAGCACACCCGCACCAATCGCCCCGCGGCCACCCGTACCCGGCGTGCCCACCAGGGCAATACCGGAGTTCGAGGTCGCCTCGAAGTTATTCGAGCCCGCGCGCTGCAAACCGGCCGGGTTCGTGAATGCTGCGACCGCCATCTGACCCAGCGTTTTCGTCGTGCCGTTCGAGAAGATGCCAGTGATGTCTCCACCAGTACCAACCGAGAACGTCAGCAACTGACCGGCCGAGTACCCGTTGTTGTACGTCGGCGCAATCTGCCCCGTGGCAGCAAACTGGGTCAAATTGTCGATGTCCGTGCTGATCACGAAGTCCACCGCACCCGTGGTACCGGCACCAGATGCCGTCATCAAGTCCACGTCAATCGTCATTGGCGTGCCCGTCGTCGTGAGGCGACCGGCGGCGTCGAACACCGCCTGCGTGCCACCAACGCCGTCCACGTCCACCGTCAGCGCGTTCACGTTCGGGTCAGCGCTCGTCACTGTCACATCCCACGTGTTCGGTGCCACGTTCTTCGTATACGTCACCACCACCGGGTGAGCAGCACCCAGTGAGTCGTACACGTCGATCGTCGTCGAGTACGCGTCACCTGTCGCTGCCCGCGAGTCCAGGTTGCCGGCGAATTCCACCAGCGTGGTCTCCTGCGCACCGATCGACTGGCCCAGCGGGATGTTGATCGAACCAACAGCCGTCGTCAGGTCCACCAGGCCGTTCGTGTCCGCTGTCCAACCCTGCACCTTGAACCCATTCGTCGGGTTCACCATCTCGCCGGTGACAGAAACATCAAACGCGCCGTCACGCGTGTAGAACGTCCGCAGACCGTCCTTCACCACAAAGAAGCCGCTGCCCTGAATCGCGAAGTCGGTGTTGTTACCGGTCGCCTGCAACGCACCCTGCGTGTGCATCACGCCAATACCACCCAACTTCATACCCAGACCAATCTGCTGGGGGTTGGTGCCGCCGCGGTCCGGTGTCGGTGCGCTCGCACCGGCAATGTTCTGCGTCAGCATGTCCTGGAACGTCACGCGGCTCGCCTTGTAGCCCTGCGTGTTCACGTTCGCAATGTTGTTACCCACCACGTCCATAAACGTGACGTGGTTCTGCAGACCTGAAATGGCCGCAAAGAGGGATCGCATCATGGTCGGTACACCCTTCCTGGTGTTCCTTGCCCGCGTGCATCGCACGTAGGCCCGTTGTCGGCACGGAAGCTTCCCGGAAGGGTCCGGCAACCGTGCGTCATACCGTCCGTGGACGGCCTATTGGTGATTAGTCCGCAATCACCACGCTGTCGATATTCGTAAAGACATGCTCCTTGCTTGCTGCTTCGTCCATTGCCGTGACCACCGTGCGGTGTTGCACGCTGACCACCAACGCCAGCTCATCCAGCAGAATCAGCGAATCCTTCGACCCTTTGTCGGCCGCTCGACCCACTGCCTCTTCCAGACGACCGAGGCGTGCCTCGTCCATCTGCAGCCCACGCTGTTCAATCCGCTGCGTTGCGTGTCGCGAGAAGGTCACGCTTGAATTGGCTTGTTCCAGGGCTTGGCCGAAGCCAACCCCGGACTCACCACCCCGAGGTCGAGCCGACGCTGGCTGCGCCGCACTCAGGCCACTCAGACCTCCCGCGTTCACTCCATCAACCATCGTTAGACCACCGTCTCCCCGGTCCCGAACACGCCTGCCTTCGCAAGCTCGTCCAGGATCAGCGAGGTGATGTCAGCCGCCGTCAGCGACTGAGCCCCTTCTCCGGTCGGATCAGTGATCTCCACCACTGTCGATGCCGGGATCGAGATGCCATTCACGTGCAGAACTGAACCGTTCTCATCGAACGTCACCCGCTCCACAATTCCGCTCACCGTCTTATCGGGGCGAGGGAATCCCGTCTCCGGGTCCGCACTCTGCGGTACCTCGGCCGTCACGTTCCGGCCAATCAGCGCGCTGGAGTTCGCCAGCCCGCTGGTCTCAACCAGCGTCGCGATCGCCTCGGAAATCTGCGTCATCGCGTCCAACTGCTGGAACTGGGCGATCTGGTTGAAGAACTCCGAGTTGTCCTGCGGCTCCAACGGGTTCTGATTCCGCATCTGCTCGACCATGATCTTCAGGAAATCCTGCTGACCAAGTTCGGGACTCGCGGCCCGCTGGGACGAAGGGATCGAGTAATCACCGAGCGTCCGTCCAACGTTTGAAGATTCCATGACTTGCTCCTAGGCCAGCACGTCGAGCCTGCCAGCAGCGACAGATCCTCGTGCTCCAGTTGCCTCAGTCGATTGCGCCTTCGAACCAGCCGGTGGCTCACCAGTCGAGGGCGTGCCCTCGGCTCGCATCGCCGCTACCGGAGACCACGGCGAGTCGTTGTGACCGCTACCGTCGCCCTGGTTCGAATTCCCCGGGTTGCCGGACTGGTTGCCCAACTCATCCCGAGATCCACGGCCCAGCGCATCCTCCGCCGAAGACTCGGCGGAACGCTCAACCTGGATGCGATCAATCCGAAGGTCACGAGTCTCCAGCGCCGCCCGCAACGCGGGCAGATGCTGCTCAATCAACTCGCGAGCCTCTGCGCTCACTGCTTCCATCGCTACCCGCAGCCCGTTTGGTGTGTCAGTGATGCGAACATCAACGTGACCCAACTCGGGTGGGTTCAGCAGCAGACGCACCTCGTTGTCACCAACCAGCGCTGCCCGCCGCACCGTGCCGGCCAGGTCACTCGCGAACGTGCCGGCGGCCGGCACCTCGCTCGTCCCTGTCCCTACCGTCGCGGTCGCTGCGGAACTACGACTCGTCGGCTGCAATACCGAAGTTGCCGGCAGCGTCAGGTCAGGAGCATCCGCCGGTACATCACCAGCGCCCTCCATCTTCGCCGCCGCCATCTCCAGCGTTTCCGTCGCCGGCGCCTCAGGCTCCGGCAGCGTCTCCGCCTTCAACACGTCGACATCCAGCGCCGTCGGCTCAACCGTCAGCTCACCAGCCATCTCCGCAGTCAGCTCAGCCGCTGCCTCCGGCGTCGACGCCGGGACGACCGATGCCACCGACACCTCTGGCAGCGTCTCCGCCACCGGTGTCGCCGCCTCAGTCGCCTGCGCCTTCAGCTCTTGCATCGCGGCTACCGCCTGCAAGACGGCCGGAGCCACCTCGCCACGTGCCGCAGATTGAGCCGCGGTCGCCACCGGGCTCGCTGTTGCCGGTAGATCCTTGAGCACTACCAAATCAGCCGCATCACCGGCGACGGGCAGCCCCATGGCCGCATCCATCTCCGCCAGCGGCTGTCCAGTCAGATCGGCGACCGGAAGCGTCAGCGGTGCCTGCTGTTGCATTAGCACCACGAACGGCAACCCATCCACCGGAATCGCATCTTGCTCATCGGTTCCTACCGTCCCAACTTCCGCCAGGCGGTCCAGCTGGGATGTTCCTGTTGTTTCTGTTTGGCCCTCGATCGCCGGTCCGCCGCCCAGTAATGCCTGGACAACATCCTGAATATCGAGTGAACCTGGATCCTGCGCGGACGATTCGTTGCCCTGACTTTCAGGCGTTGGAGCCTCTGCCCCCTGCGCCTTCAATGCCTGACCAAACGAACCGGTCTTGCCCTTGGCACCTGCTTGCGGTGGCGCGTTTGCCGCCGCTGCCGGTGCCGGGCCTGGCAGACCCATTGCCACAACGTTGCTCACTCCATGTCACCTCCAATCACGTGACCCGACCTTCGGGCCGCCACCATCAGCCGGACGGCAGATCACTTAGATCTGCATCCGGAAGACTTCTTGGTACACATCAACCAGGCGGTTCCGAATCTGAACCGCCAGGTCGAACGCCAACGACTCCATCTCCACCGCTAGCACTACGTCGTGCAGGTCGGTGTCCGCGCCGGTCGCGATATCGGCAATCGCCTGATCCGCGCCCGCCGAAGCAGCGCCAAGCTCGTCCAGCATCTGGCCGAAGCCACCGCCCTCGGACTCGCCGCCGCTCTTCAGCGCCGAAGAAAGCCCGGCGCCGGCACTGGATCCAATGCTTGAGAGATTCATCAGCACAACCCCCGCCACGCGCGCATTAGCCGCGTCCGATATTCAGTGCGTTCATTGCCAGCGCCTTCGTGGCGTTCAGCACCGTCACCGCCGCCTCGTACGAGCGGCTCGCGCCCGCCAGGTCGGTCATCTCAGTCACCACGTCAATGTTCGGCATCAGCACGTAGCCCTCGCCGTTCGCATCGGGGTGGGCCGGGTCGTACACCTCGCGTGGCGCCGCCGTATCGGTGTGAATCGCCCGCACCTCTACGCCACCCACCGGAGAACCGGAGCGCGCACGACCCAGGAAATCCCCGAATGGCGCGGTTGAGCCCTGTTCAGCAAACACCGCGGACTGACGACGGTAGGGCGCCTCGTCTGGCCCGTTCGTCGTGTTCATGTTCGTGACATTGTTCGCAATCAGGTCCATCCGCAGCCGTTGAGCGGCCAAGGAACTGGCTGAAATACGAAGACTGTTAATCAGACCCATCTCAATCCTCCTGACTCGCGGACTAGCCGCGGATCACAGTTCGCAGCGTGCCAATGCGCCGGCCCAGCGACTGGGTCAGCGCCTGATAGCGGAGCTGCGTCTCCACCATCAGAGACATCTCTTCATCGATGCTCACGTTGTTCATGTCGTTACGCGTCGACACCACATCGCGCGTCTCGATCGATGACTGCGTATTGCCCGTCAGCCCGCCCCCCGTGAGGTGACGCGGATCTGAAGTCCGCAACTCGCTCGCGCCCGTATCCATCCGAGCCTGCAGCGCGTCCTCGAAGTTCACGACACGCCGCTGATAGCCCACCGTGTCGATGTTTGCGACGTTCCCGCTCACCGCCTCTTGGCGACGAGTCAGGCCACCCAGGGCCGCACGCGCTGCCTGCATTGAGGCCGTGTCAAAGATGGAACTCAGCATCTAGCTCCCCATCCCGTGCAGCCGGCGATGTCGCTGAGCGGCAATCTCATCCGTCTGCGCGTTTTCGAGCCGGGACGCCTCGGTGGCCACCGTCTCGTCATGTCGTTCTTCCAGCCGCTCCAGCAGCCGCTTCTCACGTGTCGCCTCAATCAGCTCCGCACGTTGTGCATTCACACGCACGCTCACCTCGGCCATCTGCTCGTGCTGTCGCTGGATCGAACCCTCCAGGTGTTCCAGGTACAGACGTGTCGCCTCCACGTTCACCGGGTCCAGCGAACCTGTGCTCCCCGCGCTCGCCATGGAGGCCAGCTGCGCCGCCTCCTGCGGCAGCAGCATCTGCAGTGCGAACTGCAAGTGCTGATGTTCAGCCTCCGCCGTCGCCAGAGAGATCGCCTTCTCCTCCTCCGCCCGGCGGCGCAGGTCCAGGAGCTGTTGCAGTCGGAACGCGTCGCTCATGCCGGTACCTCCGGCGAGAGCGTCGCCATCTCAGGGAATGCGGACTCGCGTGCCACCGCCGCGTGGAGCTGCTCAACCGTTGAAGGCAGCGAATCCCAGTCCTCGGGCGACTGGCGCAAGAACGCCTCAATCGCTGGCAATCGCGCCAATGCCTCGTCCAGCGCCGGATCGGTACCGGGCTGGTAAGCACCGATCTGCACCAGATCCCGCGCCCGTTCATAGCGAGCAAGCAGCTCACGCAGGTGCGCCGCGTCAGCCTGGTGCGGCGCATCCACAATCCCGCGCATCACCCGCGACACGCTGTTCGCCACATCGATCGCCGGATAATGGTTCTGTGCCGCCAGCTCTCGTGACAACACCACGTGCCCGTCCAGCGTTCCTCGTACCGTGTCCGTGATCGGCTCGTTCAAATCGTCCGATTCCACCAGCACCGTGTAGAACGCAGTGATCGAACCCTCATCTGCCGTCCCAGAGCGCTCCAACAGCCTCGAAAGCTGCGAAAACACTGATGGCGTGTAGCCCTTCAACGCCGGCGGCTCGCCCAGTGCCAGCCCAATCTCGCGCTGCGCCATCGCAAAGCGCGTCACTGAATCCATCAGCAGCGTCACGTTCAACCCCATGGCGCGGAACTGCTCCGCGATCGCCGTCGCCACCCATGCCGCGTTCAGCCGCAACGGAGCCGGATCATCGGAGGTGGACACCACCACCACACTCCGCTCAAGGCCCATCGCCCCCAGGTCCTGCTCAATGAACTCCCGCACCTCACGGCCACGCTCACCAATCAGTGCAATCACGTTCACATCAGACGAAGCATGGCGAGCAATCATCGCCAGCACCGTGCTCTTGCCAACGCCCGAACCCGCGAAGATCCCCATTCGCTGGCCCATGCCACACGTCAGCAGGCCATCGATCGCCCGAATGCCTGTCGTCAACGGCTCCGAAATCCGACGACGCTCCAACACATGCGGCGACGCCCCGGACCCCGGACTCACATAGTCCGCCGTAATTGGCCCCAGTCCGTCGATCGGTCGCCCCAGACCGTCCAGCACCCGTCCCAGTACACCGTCCCCCACTGGAACCATCGAAAGACGGCCGCGCGAGGTCACCATCGCGCCAGACTGCACACCCCGTAGCTCGCCCAGCGGCATCGCCAGCGTTCGCTCGGAACGGAATCCCACAATCTCCGCCAGCACCGGCTCCTCGTTCGCTCGGTGGATCTCGCACAACTCGCCCAGGCGGCCCGAGATACCCTCAATCTCAACCAGCAACCCAATCACCTCACGTACCTGGCCGCGCGCCACAATCGGCGAAAGGGCAGCCAGCCGCGCGTGGTAACGGCGCATGTCAGGGACCATCCCGGCTGAAGCGATCATGCTGCCGCCTCCTCATCTGCCGAAACGCCCGTCAACGTCGGCAGTGCAGCACGAAGCTCTCGCGCCACCTCGTCCAGCTGCACGTCCAGACGCGCATCAATCTGCCCCGTACTCGTGTCAACAATGCAGCCGCCCACCTCCACCGATTCATCGCCGCGCATCTCGAAATTCAGTGGTGCGCCGCGTCGCTCCGTGAGCTGCGCATCCACCAACTCCAGTCGCGTCGGGTGCAGCGTCAGCGACACCACGTTCTGTGAACCGGCTCGCGTCAGTGCAAGTTCCACCATGTCCACGGACAGCGCTGGGTCGAGCCGTGCCTGTTCGCCAACAACGGTCCGCGTCGCCGCGATCACCAGCTCCACAATCTCGTGCTCAGCCGCCCACAACAGCCGATCGCGGACAGACTTCACCTCGGTCAGAGCCGCCTGCAACAGCGCCATCGCCTCGGCAAGCTCAGCGCGTGCCAGTGCCACACCGTCTGCGCGTCCCTGCTCGCGTCCCTCGGCATACGCCTCGTGTCGAATCGCCGCGGACTCCAGCGCCGCATTACGCACCAGATCGTCTGCGTGTGCCTGCGCCTGCTCCACAATGCTCGCGGCCTCATCCGTCGCCGCCGCCTCCGCCTCGTCGAACAGCAGCGTCGTTTCCGTGACAATCCGGCCGTCCTCATCCAGGACAATCGTGTCAGCGCGCCGTGCTGCGCGAAGAAGTTGCCGTCCCGCGTCAGACAAGCATTTCCTCCTCGCCACCGCGCATCACAAAGATCTCCTCGGCCTCTTCCAACCGTCGGATCGTCGCCACAATCCGGCCCTGTGCCTCTTCCACCTGCTTCAAGCGCACCGGCCCCAGAGCGGCCATATCCTCTTCCAGCATCCGAGCCGCGCGCTCGGACATGTTCGCCAGAATCCGCTCCCGCACCTCGTCCATCGCCCCCTTCAGCGCCAGGCCCAGATCCTTGCCATCCACCTCGCGTAGCACCCGCTGGATCGAGCGATCGTCCAGCAACGTAATGTTCTCGAAGACGAACATCCGCTTCCGGATCTCGTTCGCCGTGTCAGGATCCGCCTCTTCAAGACCCTCAAGAATCGCCTTCTCCGTCGCCAAATCCACCTTCCGCAGCAGCTCCACCACCGAGTCGATACCACCCGCGTTCGTCAGCTCCGCACGAGGCGAGAAGATCGTCCCCAGACGCGTCCGGAACGCCTCCTCCACCTCCTGGATCACCTCAGGTGCCGTCCGCTCCATCATCGCGATGCGCACAGAGATCTCCGCCTGCTGCTCCTCAGGCAGACTGGAGAGAATCTCGGACGACTTATCGCTCGGGAGGTACGCCAGGATCAGCGCGATCGCCTGCGGGTGTTCACCCCGCATAAAGTTCACCAGTTCTTTCGTCTCCACCTGCTGAAGGAACGTGAACGGCTTCGAACCAGCGTGTTTTCCTAGCTTCGACGTGATCTCATCTGCACGTTCGCGCCCAACCGCCTTCTCCAGCATGTCCTGCGCGTACTCAAGACCACCCACCGAAACAAAGTCTCGGCCCATCGCCGATTCGTAGAAGTGACTCAGAATGTCCTGACGTTCAGACGCCGTGAGCTGCCCAATGCCCACGATCTCCCACGTCAGCTGACCAATGTCCTCGTCCGGCAGCTCCCGCAGAATCTCCGCGGCACTCTCTGGACCGATTGCGATCAACAACGCGGCCGCACGACGACGACCACGTGCTCCCGCGAATGCACTGACAGCAGTACTCATCGTCCAGGCTGCCGCATCTGACTAAGCACTAGTCCTCCCGCAACCATGACTGAACAACCTCAGCCACCGTGTCTGGGTGGTTCTCCGCCAGCTTCGATACCTGTCGTTCCAGGTCGCTCTTCATCTCCTCTGGGGACGGCTCGGGCAGCGCACGCAGCGCAGCGCCCTGCAACGCCGCCATTGCATCGCCACCGGGCAGCGCGTTCGGGTCGTAGTCGCTGACTCGGTATGAACGACGGCTGATCGAACCCATCAGCATTCGGAAGAAGAAGAAGGCAATCAGGAGCGCCACCACCGGCAGCCCAAGACGCACGTAAGACACCATCGCGTCTGTCGAACCCTGCGAATCGAAGATCGCCTCCGCAGCCACAAGCGCCGTCTGATCGAAGGTCAGCCGCGTCACTACCGATGTGTCGCCACGTCCAGCGTCCAGACCAATCGCTGCCGCCACGCTCTGCTCAATCGCAAGCGCCTGATCCTCTGGGATCACATCATCCAGCAACAGCGAGACAGACAACCGTTCCACGTTCCCTGGCGCCGTCACCGTCCGCGTCACCGTTCGGCCCACCTCGAAGTTCGAAGTGCTCTCGGTCCGCTCGTAATCGGTCGTCGCCGCCGTATCCGTGGCCGCCGCCGTGCCCGCGTCCGCACCAGGCAGATCGGCATTCGCGCCTGGCACATTCGCCACCGCACCAGGAACCGCCGAAGACGTGCTCCCGCCGTTCGTCGTGTACCTCTCCGTCACCGTCGAGGTCGACAGTGGGACGCCATCGTTCGCGCCCGAATCAAACGTCGATGTCTCTTGCTCAATCTGGTCAAAGTTGAGCGATGCGCTCACCGTGACCACGGCCTTGCCCAGTCCAAGCGCCCGATCCAGCATCTGCTGCACATCGTGAGTCAGCGCCTGCTCATACTCGCGCTGGAGCTGCTGCTGATTCGTCGTGAAGCCAATACCGCCCTGGTTCGCCGTTGCTCCGTCGAACAGAATCGCGCCGTTCGAATTCAGAATCGTCACGCTCTGCTTCTCAAGGCCCGCCACCGCACCCGCCACCAGGTGCGCAATGCCGCTCACCTCGCCCGAATCCAGCCCGCGACCGGGGCGCATCTGCAGCACCACCGAAGCAGTAGCCGGCTCATCGTCTTCGCGGAACAACGTCCGTTCCGGCAACACAATGTGCACCCGAGCACCATCAACCGCCGGGAACGTCTCAATCGTCCGCGCCAGCTCGCCCTGCAAACCACGCTGGAAGTTCAACCGTTGGACAAAGTCCGTCGCCGTGAATGCGTTGCCTTCAAAGATCTCGAACCCCACATGGCCACCCTCTGGCAACCCCTGCGCCGCAAAGTCCACCCGTAGCTCATCAATCACGGATTCTGGGACGCGCACCGTGGAGCCACCCTGCTCCAACTCAAAGTCAATGCCGCGCCCACGCAGCTGATCCACAATCTGTCCACTGTCGCTCGGATCCAGCTGCGAATAGAGCGTGATGAAGCTAGTACTCGCAGACCACGAGTACAGCAGGTACAGAATGGCAACCAGCGCAAAGCCTGTCCCGGCGAGCATTCCTTTGCGCACCGCAGACAGCTCTTGCCACGCACCTGCAAATCGACGAGCGTTCTGCTCCAACTGGCCTCCCAGCACGATCGGACTCCGTGCGAAACACGGCGTCATTCACACGTGCAGCGAGCGTACGTACAGGTTCATTTGCTCTGAATGAGGGATTGCCCGGGGCACGGCACCTCAGCGCCCTCAGAGGTGGCTCCGCAGGCCAGCATCAACCGCGAAACAGCCCCATTGGGCCCTACCGTGTCCGTCTGAGAGGGGCGGCCGGGCAGCCGAGAGTCGGCTAGTTGCGCTCGTGATCCATCATGCTCGCGGCCGTCAGCAGGGGATCGGAGCGGTAACTGCCGTCTTGCACAGCCTCGTGCAGCATCTCAACCTTCCGAGCGCGGATCACCGCCTCCGAAGTCTCGAACGACACCACGCGACCCTCGCC
>JABIST010000275.1 GCA_018700215.1 Dehalococcoidia bacterium
CGCTCGCGGACCTGCACGCCGTCGGTCAGGCCGTAGGCGAGTGCGTATTTCCGGGCACGTGCGACATCATCAGCGAGGCTGACGTTCGACATGGGGATGGTGTTATCAAGTTGGTGCTGGGCGATCACCTCAACCAGATCGGTCGGAAAATCCCAGCGTGCAGCGAGCGCGCTACCAAGCTCCGCGTCGGTGAAGCCGAACACTTCGAGCTGCGCCTGTGAGAGGGAGAATCCTCCGCCGGCTGCAAGGAGCTTCGCGGTCTCGAGTTCGTCGGGATAATACTGGGCGAGCGCGAGCCGCCCGAGTCCGTGGAGGATTCCAGCGGTGAATGCTTCGTTGACGTGCCGATGATTTGCCACAGCGATTAGCTGGGTGAGCTGAGCAATGGTGACGGAAAAGAACCAGAACGCCTCGGTATCGAACCGCGAGTCGCGTTGATTGAAGCTGTTTGCGACGCAGCCGGACAGTGCCGCCGCCTGCACGGGTCCGAATCCGATGATCAGCAATGCATCGTGGAGCGTGGTGACCTGCCTGGCGTGCCCGTAATGCGCGGAGTTCGCGAGCCGCAGCAGACCGGCCGTCATTCCCGGATCGATGGAGGCTGCGAGGTCATCAACCGAGGAGCGTCGGTCACCGATGAGTTGAAGCAAGTGCGTGCAGGCCGCGGAGATGGGTTCGAGCGCGGAGATCTCATCCACTGTCTTCTCCAGAAGTGGATTGCCTGCGACCGACGCCTCTTGCGCGGGGTCCGGTTCGATCCGATCGCGATTCGCTTCTGCCATCGGGTGAATTATCGATGCGAACCTGGCAGGCGACGACCTGATCCGGCTCGCGAGTCTCACGGGTTCATGATTCAGCGCGGGGAGCGGTGGCTCTGCACGGTGGCTACCTCAGAGCAGCGTGGCTTTCTGCTTGAGGGCGGAGGGGCCTGAATTGGATGGGCGTGCCGGTGGATTCTCCCGCATTCCCTC
Organism: Dehalococcoidia bacterium; assembly: GCA_018700215.1. GTDB lineage: Bacteria > Chloroflexota > Dehalococcoidia > UBA2979 > UBA2979 > JABIST01. The sequence continues at coordinate 972 of JABIST010000275.1, forward strand.
GAGGGTCAGTGCGGGCGAGGAGACGACGCCTGCGGCGTGGAGTTCGGCGAGGCGGTCGGCGCGGTGAGGCTGACTGATTTCTCCCGAGCGTGGCGCTGGTCCCTCACGTGAGGTGATTCCTGGTTGATAGCGCGCGCGAATCAACGTTTCCCCTATCGGTCGAACGAATGCTGGTTCCTAGGATCGACGCGGTGGCTGCGACGAGCGGCCGTAGGCGCGTGCTCGCCCGCGCGCGCGAAGGGATCCGCCGATTTCTGTTCTGCGCCGCGTGGGGGCTGCCCTGCTGATTGGTTTCGTGTTCGCCGTGCTGCCCGGTTCTGCCGCTGCACATCATCCTGAGGTCTTCAGTGTCTCGGCAGTTTGTGCTGCGGAGGCTGGTACTGCTCGGATCGACTACACGGTTGGGGCGTGGAGCGGATTCGGGAGCGATTCGACGAATGATCCGTCGCGAGCGAACTCGGATGTACAGGTGAGTCTCTCGATTGACCGTGGTGCTTATGTCGAGATCGGCCGTGGGGCGTTTGTTGCGCCGAACTATTCGTTTGGTGGGTCGGTGGTGGTGGCCTCGGGTGGTCGTTACAAGATCAAGGTGACCGCGCTGGATTCGTGGGGGAACGGGCGCGGTGGTGGCGAAGTGCGTCGGAGTTCGGCGTTCACCTCGCCGGACTGCGCTGCGCCGGAGCCGACTCCGACGCCGACGGCCAGTCCGACTGCGACGCCGAGCCCGACTGCGACGCCAACAGTGACGCCCTCGCCAACGCCGACTGCGACACCCTCGCCAACGCCGACGGCGACACCGACATCGGTAGCCGGTCCTGAGCCGACGCCAACTGCTAGTCCGACGGCGACTGCTAGCCCGACGCCAACGCCGACGGCCAGTCCGACGGCGACTGCTAGCCCGACGCCAACGCCGACGGCCAGTCCGACGCCGACTCCGGCCGCCAGTCCGACGCCGACTCCGACTCCGACTGCTAGTCCGACGCCGACTGTGACTGTGAACCAGAGTCCGATCCCTCCACCGCCTGGAGCGGTGACGACGTTCTCGGCGGGACCGCCTCCAAATTTCGGCAGCGTGAGTGCTCCGCTGCCGGCCAACACTGGCGACGGTGCAGCGGTCGCAGAGATGGCGGAGCGTGACTCGCTGGGCTGGCTACTGCTGATGACGTCGGCGCTGATCTTGGCCGCGAGCGCTCTCGGTGGGTTGAAGCGGGCTCGATAGCTCGGACCGCGGGCGACGATCGCCTCAGTCTCGAATCGTGATCGAATTGCACGGGCACAGGGCGCGGCTCTTGTAGGCTGGCTGCGCGCAGTAGCTGGCTGTTCGATCACGGAGGCAGATGATGGCATTGCCGTTGAGGTTTGGGATTTTGGCGCCGCAGGTGGTGCCGTACGACGTGCAGGTGGAGCGCTGGCGGGAGCTGGACGAGTACGGGTTCGACAGCATGTGGTTCGCGGACCACTTCGTGAACCCGGCGCGTCCGTCTGGTCGGTGGTTTGAGTCGCAGACGCTGATGGCGGCGGCGGCGGCGCAGACGGAGCGGATTCGGATTGGGGCGCTGGTGACCTCGATCACGATCCGGCATCCGGCGCTGTTCGCGAAGGAGACGCTGACGCTCGATCACATCTCGGGGGGTCGGATCGAGCTGGGGATTGGGGCGGCGGGGGCGCCGAACGACATGGGGATGACGGGGCTCCCGGAGTGGGAGACGTTAGAGCGGGCGCGGCGGTTCCGGGACTTCGTGCGGATGGTGGATGCGCTGCTGATCGGCGAGGCCTCGGAAGAGGGCGGCATCAACTACGAGGGGCCGTACTACCAGGCGACGGAGGCGGTGATGGACCCGGGGCCGGTGCAGCTTCCTCGGCCGCCGTTCACGCTGGCGGCGGCGGGCCCGGTGAACATGAAGTTCGTTGCTCGGATGGGGGAGTCGTGGAATCAGATTCCGAGCGACGCCGAGGAAGGACGACGGCTGAGCATCGAGGAGTGCCTGGACCAGGTGCGTCGGCGGAACGAGCAGATGGATGGGTTCTGTGCCTCGGTGGATCGCGACCCGTCGACGTTGCGCCGTTCGATCCTGGCCGGGGGTGGTGTGACGCCGGACAACATCTGGGGGTCTGAGGAGCAGTTCCGCGACTTCGTCGGACGGTACATGGAGGCGGGGGTGGATGAGTTCTTGTTCTATTACCCCTCGAGAGTTGAGCAGGGGGACGGGCACTACGAGCGGATTGCTCGGGAGGTGATTCCGGAGTTGAAGGCGGGGGCTGCGGGCTAGTTAGGGCCGACCGCGTCGGCAGGTAGCTCGGCGGTCGATCGCAGCAAGCCCCCTCCCCGTGTGGGCATACCAAGCAACCCACCCCACAGATCTGAAACACTCGCGGGGTGTCACCCAGAAGGAGGCCAGCAGGTCTTCGAAGGCCTGCTGGCCCGGCGGGCACTCGACCGCGATACTGCGCGATCGGCTGTGTCTCAGCCTGTTCCTACTGTTCGTGCGTCAGTTCACTCGGAATGTGCCCGTGCCCGAGTATGGGAAGCCCCAGAGGACAGACCCAGTCTCGTAACTCTGGCGACCATTCCAGTCCGCGAATGCACCATATGCCTCTGTTACCTGGCCGTGACCCGTCCAAATGCCGTCCTTTCCTGGCGGCTTCGCGGTTACACCTGAGCTCTCACCGGCCAACAGCAGGACAACACCAGCACCGTCCCAGATCTCCCATCGAGCCTCGTAGGTGCCCACGTGCGCATCGTCAGGCATGTTTGGCGGTCCGCCGCCCAGAACGAACCACCACTTTAACGTCCCCGAGATGTCGCCCTCGATGGTCCCTTCCCAGACAAACAGTCTTCCTTCGGCATCGAATATCCCAAGATGGCCAACGAACACATAGTCGATTGTGCCTTCAAGCGACGGAGCTGGTTTCTCGGCGGCGACCGACCCCTGAGGGACGACCAGCACCATCACCATCGCAGTGGCCGCAACCAGTATCGCCAGCCCAAAAGCCGACGCCCTCGTTCTCGTTCTCAACATCAGATCCTCCAAACTCGCCCCCGTGTTTCGTGCCGGTACCCCGCCGGGCAGCGGGACCGTGTTCACGGAGCCTAGGTCGCTTACCGGGTCGCTAAATGAGCGGGAGATGAGGATTCCCCCTTTCGGGGGTTGGGTGACCCTTCGGGTCTGTTTGCGGTGGGTTGTGGTGAATTGTGGCCTTCGGATTGAAGTCGGCGATTGGGGTCGCAGGGGTCGGGCGACGGGCACCACGAGGGGATCGCGAGCGGGGCGATTCCGAAGCCTCGAACAGAGGGGACGCTGGATCGCTGCAGGGACTCGACCAGCACTTCGACACGACGCGTCTCGGTGAAACCGAACTGCGCGAGGGCGGCTGCGCGACGGGCACCCTGAGCCGAGGCGGGGCGCCGGGTGGCTACTGCTCGCGGAGGCGGTAGCCGGTGCCGCGGACGGTTTCGATGAGGGAGGCGTGGGGGCCGAGCTTGGCGCGGAGGGCGCGGATGGCGACGGCATCGACGTTGCTGTCACCGGTGTAGCGGTAGCCCCAGATCGCCTCGACGAGGTCGGCGTGGCTGACGGCCTGGCCGCGCCGCTCGATGAGGTAGCGCATCACATCGAGTTCGAGCGGGGTGAGCGGGATGCGCTGGCCATCGAGGATGAGCTGGCGGGCGGTTTCGTCGAGCATGGAGCTGGGGTCGATACCGAGTTCGCGGGCGAGCAGGCGCGACATCCATCCATCGACGGAGCCGGGGCCGAAGTGTGTGACCTTGGAGTAGAGCGGTTGGCCATCGAGCTGGATGGAAGCGCCGAGCAGATCGCGGAAGCCCAGCTCGACCAACGCAGATTCGTAGACGGCGAAGTCGTGCTGGGCGACATAGACGTGGCCGATATGCGGGCGCATGGCCATGTATGAACGTTTGCAGTCGATCCAGCAGAGCCCCTGCACCTCGCCCGGGGCCTCGCCATCGAGCGACATCCAACGACGAAGGAGGAACGCGGGCGTATCCGCGTCGTCCGATGCAGCCAGGTCCTGTAGCCAGAGAGCGAGCACGGGGTCGCGCTGGGCGAGCTCGTCGCTCACCTCGTTTGATGCGATGGACCAGCGGAAGCCGACGACATCGCCATGTTGATCGCGCGTGACCATGAAGAGGTCTGGACGCAGCTCGATCCAGGCGTCGAGGACGGCCGTCGATTCGGGGCCATCGATGTCGAGCGAGATACGGCGAACGGCGGGGAGATCGTGCGGTGTTGCTGGTTCGATGACGATGGTCTGGGCGGTGCTGGGGAAGAAGCCCTCACGCAAGATCGGGTTCTGCAGGAGATAGAGGATGTCGGCGGTGTAGCGCCAGAGTTCGGTGATGCCAACGCCACGTGACTCCGCCTGGAGGTGGCGCCACGCCGCACGTCGTAGTTCACGATGGCGGGCGGGATTGGCGCCTCGCAATCGGGCGGAGATCGCTTCCTTGGCGACCTCGTTGAACGCGAGACCATCGTGGGTGTTGCGAACGAACGGCAGGGCCTCGAGCCGACGGTAGGCATCTTCGGCGGCGTCCGCGCCAAGTTGCTCAGTGAGCAGCGGCAGGGTGACGCGACGGGTGACGGAGGCTGCTTCGAGGGCGGCGAGTGATCGGCGATCACGCACGGAATCAAGGTAGAACCCGGTGAGACCGCTGGCGACGCCGGCGGTCGCGGCGTCCTCGATGGAGGTGGCCGGCTGATCGCGTAGCGCGCTGGACGCCAGGGTCAGCGCCAGGGGGTGGCCGCGCGCGATCGCGTTGAGGCGATGCGCTGCTTCGGTTTCAACGCCGCTTGTGCCGAGCAGCTCCAGCGCCTCTGAGTCATTGAGCGGATCGAGTTCGATCACGGAGAGCGCGCTCTGCCAGCGTGGGTCGTAGCGCCACGGACTGGTCGGTTCGTAGCGACTGGCGATGAGGACGCGAACGCCCTCTGGCAGACGCGGGATCAACTCGGCGCGAACCCAAGGGTCGATCAGGCCCCAAGCTTCATAGCCATCGAGCACCATGAGTGCGGGCGACGGGAGTTGGGAGAGCGCTTGCGGCAGCTGATCGATGGTGCCTATGGGGGTACCAGATGAGCGCGCGATGGCATCGAGCACGCCGATGTCTGTCGGCTCGATGGCACCGCAGTCGAGATCGAGGACGCAAACGCCGTCAGCACGGGCGCGAGTCACTACCTCGACGAGCAGTTCAGATTTGCCGATGCCGGGAATGCCGTGGACGAAGGTGGCTACCGTGCCGGCACCTCGGGCGAACTCGACGAGTTGATCGACGAGCAGGCCGCGGCCGACGAAGCGGCTACGTTCCTCTTCGAGGCGGGTGGCCAGGGTCTCGACCATGGGCGGCTCCTCGGCCCGGATCGAGCGTCCGTCGCCCAAGCGGATACTCACTCACGTTTGTTATACCGCAACGACGCCGATCCCGTTGGTGGTTCGGGAGGCTTCTTCGAGGATTTCGAACACAGTCGATGTGATGTTCTGGACACGGGGGTCCGAGGAGAACGCAATGAACAGGTCGCTCTTCGCGAATGCCTCGATGTCGGCCTGGCTCTCCCAGACGTAGAAGCCGCCGTAGGTGTTGGTCTCGTGGTTGGCGATCCAGGTCTTGCTGATCAGGCCGTGTTGCGCGGCGATGGGTGCGGCAAGATCTTCCGTGCAGGCACGTTGGTACTCGTCCCGCGGGAAGTCCTTCAGGTTGTAGTTCACTAGCTGGGCGATCATGTGCGCCGTTCCTTTCGTGGTTGCTGAGTATTCGTAGACGGTAGGCGCGGACGAACGTCGCTAGATGAGCGCCCGATGAGGATTCGCCCCGTTCCGCCCCCTTCGGGGGCTGGGTGACGCTTTGCGACTGATGTGGGGCGCTTCTACCGCCGCAGCGGCCGGTGCTCGGATAGCTCGCCGAGTTCGATCCCATCGGAGACGGCTGTGGGAACTCGACACACGGTCGCTAGAGCGACTCGACGAGGACTCTCGAGGCGACGAGGTCTGGGCGGGCCTCGGAGAGGCCGTGTTCTGCGAGGACGGCGGGGCCGTCTGCGCCGGGGGCGGAGGCGGGGGCACCGGGGCGGACCGGGGTGCGGGAGAGTCGCGGCGAGGGGCCGGTGGTGCGGACGCGGCCGGGGCCATCGTGGTCACGGGTGAGGCTGATGCCGCGGGTAGTGAGCCAGTCGCTTTCCATGTTCGTTTGTACGTCGAGGACGGGGTGGGCTCCGATGCCGGCGGCGAGGAGGCGGTCGACGGCAGCGTCGACGGTGGTGGTGGCTAGAGCTGATTCGAGGGCGGCCTCGAGGTTGTCGCCGGCGGCGGTGAGGTCCAGAGCGGACAAGACAGCATCGAGCTGGGAGTCGTGGGCGCCGAGGAAGAGCCAGCCGTCGGCGGCCTGGTAGAGGCGCTGGAGCGGGGCGAAGCCGAGGGTGTCCTGGCCGCGGGGTTCGTCCCAGCGCTTGCCCTCGAAGGCTTGCATGAAGGGGGACTGGAGCAGGGTGCCGGTGTAGGCGAGGGCGGAGCGGACCTGCTGGCCGTTGCCGGTGATGTTGCGGTGGCGGAGGGCGAGCGCGACGGCGTAGGCGCCGAGGACGCCGGTGCCGTAGTCGTTGACGGGGAAGGGCTGAAGTTCGGGGCGGGTGTCGCCGAAGCGCATCTGCATGCCGGTGGCGGCCTGTGCGAGGTGCTCCCAGCCGCGGCGGTGTTCCCAGGGGCCGCCGTGTCCGTAGGCGTTGAGGCTGGCGTAGATGATGTCTGGCTTGCGGGCTCGCACCGCCTCGTAACCGACGCCGAGCCGCTCCAGCGCGCCGGCTCGGTAGTTCTGGAGGACGACGTCTGCGTCTTCGAGCAGGCGCCAGAAGACGTCTTTGCCGGCATCGGTGGCGAGATCGAGGAGGACGCTGCGTTTGCCTCGATTGATATCGAGGTGGGCGTTGATGCCGCCTTCGCGGTTCGGGTTGTCGATCTTGATGACGTCGGCACCGAACTCGGCGAGGGTGCGGCCGCAGGTGGGGCCGGCGAGGATGATGCAGAGATCGAGGACTCGTACGCCGTCCAGCGCGCCGAGTGCGGCGAGCGGCGAAGGCGGGGCGACGGTGGGGACCTGGCGGACCAAGGCTGGATCGAGGGATTCGGCGAGGATCGCGTCGCGGTCGGCGTCGAGGCGGGGGGCGGGACCTCGGACGGTACCGGGGGTGAG
>JABIST010000220.1 GCA_018700215.1 Dehalococcoidia bacterium
AGATGAGGCCGAGCTGAGCCGAGACCCACATGCGAGGAAAGATGATCTCCGAGACGGAGAAGCCGCGCTGCTGGAAGGATTCGCCGAAATCGCCCTGGACGGCGGCGCGGAGCCAGCGTCCGTACTGCTCGATGACGGAGCCATCGAGCCCGCGGTCTTCGCGAATCTGGGCGAGGATTTCGGGGTCACGGATCTGTCCGGCGGCGACTGAGATGGGGTCGCCGGGGCCGAAGCGGGCGAGTGTGAACGTGAAGAAGGAGACGATCAGGAGAATGACCGGGAGCCAAACGAGACGGCGGATGACGTAGGCGCCCATGCGTGTCTCCGCGTACCTGTGATCGTGAGCGGCGCGGCGCCGCTAGCGATCGACCGTGATGAACCGCAGACGCGGGATGACCATTGGTGGTTCAAACCAGCCCTGGACGGCTTCGTTGACGACGACGTGGCTCTGCGAGAAGTAGAGCGGCAGCCAGGCGGCATCCTGGATGATCAGCTCTTCAGCCTGGGCATAGAGGGCGAGACGGGCGTCCGGATCGAGTTCGACGCGGGCGTCCTCGAGGAGCTGGTCAACCTCGGCGTTTTCGTAGCCCATGTCGTTCAGTTCGGAGGCGGAGTGGAACTTGAGGTCGAGGATGTCCTCGGGATCCGGGTAGTCCATGATCCAGCCGGCGTTGAACATCTGGAGCTGCTTGGCGTCCTGCTCGGCGAGGAAGGTGGCGAAGTCGGTCTGGCGAATTTCGACGTTGATGCCGAGTTCGGTACGCCATTGTTCGAGGAAGGCCTGGGTATCGATGCGGGCCTCGGCACCGCCGCCGACCTCAGTGATGACGATGGTGACGGGGTTGCCGTCCGGGTCGACGAGGCGACCTTCCTCGACGGTGTACTTGGAGGCGGCGAGGGCTTCGCGGGCGGCGTCTGGGTCGAAGGGGAAGGTCTTATCGCCCTCGGTGTATCCGGGGAGGCCGGGGGCGAGGATGCCAGTGGCAGGAGCGAGCATGTTGCTGAAGGTGACCTCGGAGATCTTGGTGCGGTCGATGGAGAGGCCGAGTGCGCGGCGGACGTTGACATCATCGAAGGGCGCGATCTCGGTGTTGAAGGCGAAGTAGGAGATGGTGAACTGCGGCCAGACGGTGTAGAGCGGGTTGAGGTCGCTGCCGGGGTCCCGGGCGCGGTCGATGTCGTTGACGGAGATGAAGGCGATATCGAGTTCGTCGTTTTCGAAGCGGGTGAGGGCGGAGCCGCCGGAGAGGGTGTAGAGGATCTCTTTCAGCGGCGGTTCGCCGAGGTGGTAACGGGAGTTGGCCTGGAGCACGATGCGCTCGCCGAGGCGCCACTCTTGCAACTCGTAAGGGCCGGTGCCGTTGGGGTTGCGCGTCCAGTTGCGGGGATTGGATTCGATCTGCTGCTGGTCCACGACGAAGGCGGTGGGGTAGGTGAGCTTGGCGAGGAAGAAGGGTTTGGGCGCATCAAGGGTGAAGCGGATGGTGCGATCATCGACGAGTTCGAGACCCTCGATGTCATCGGCGATGCCGAAGAAGTACTCGCGGGCGCCGAGGATGTCGCCGAGGTAGGCGAGGGCGACGGTGGACTGAAGTTCGCGGGAGGCGGCGCGCTTGATGGAGTAGACGACGTCTTCAGCGGTTACGCGGCGGCCGGTGTGGAACAGGATGTCGTCGCGGAGGCGAAAGGTGTAAACGCTGCCGTCCTCGGAAATGTCGACGGACTCGGCGAGGTCGAGCTGGATTTCGAGGTCGGGGGAGATGGTGACGAGGCCTGAGTAGATCTCGACGATGTACTCGGCAGAGCTGGCGTCGGTGGCGAGGTGGGGGTCGAGGGTGACGGGGTCGGCACCGCCGAGGCGGAGGCGACCGGTGGCGCTGCTGGAGTCGCCATTGCCGCTGCCACCATTGCCGGAGTCAGTGGTGATGCCCGTGGGGCTGCCCGAGCTACCGCTATCGGAATCTTCTCCGGTGAGGAGCAGCCCGGCGGAGAGTCCGCCGACAACGAGAACTGCAACGGCGAGGACGCCGAGGAGGATGGCTAGCAGACGGTTCTGACCGGTCATCGGTTACGGCTCCAGTCAATTCGCGCCATCGGACCGCCTGAGGACGATCACGTGGCGCGATGGGTGGTGGGGCTAGATCTGCATCAGCGTGTTAATCATAGCGTACCGCCGACTCAGGTTCGGTACGTAAGCGCGATCCCGGAGGATCCACGGCTGGGCATCCTCGGCGAGGCATCGATCACGCTTCTTCGTCATCGTCCCCGAAGTCGTGGCCAGCGGTGCTGGCGAGGTGTTCGCGGGCGGCGGCGGTGATATCGACGTGGACGTCGCCGAGCTGCTGGGGGGTGACCGGGGCGGGTGCACCGGTGAGCGGATCGACGGCGGACTTGGTCTTGGGGAAGGCGATCACCTCGCGGATATCGCTTTCACCGGCGAGGAGGGCGACGGCACGGTCCATGCCCCAGGCGATGCCGCCGTGGGGGGGTGCGCCGTATTCGAAGGCGTCGAGCATGTGGGCGAACTTGAGCTGGGCTTCCTCAGGCGAGAGGCCGAGCAGGGCCATGATCTCGAGCTGAGTGTCGCGGCGGTGGATACGGATGGAGCCGCCGCCGATCTCCTGGCCGTTGCAGACGACATCGTAGGCGCGGGAGCGGACCTTGCCGGGATCGGACTGGAGCATCGGAAGATCCTCGTCCATCGGTGAGGTGAAGAGGTGGTGGGTGGCGGACCAGCGTTCGGAGTCTTCGTCCCATTCAAGGAGGGGAAACTCGGTGACCCAGAGGAAGTCGAGGCGATCGGGGTCGGCGAGCCCTCGTTGTTCGGCGACGTGGCGGCGGAGGACATCGAGGGTGCGGGAGGTAACGGCATCGGAATCAGCGGAGATGAGCAGCATGTCGCCGCGCTTGGCATCGCAGGCGTTGCCGATCTCGACGAGGTCCGCGGGCGAGAAGAAGCGGGAGACGGGGGATTTCACGTCGTCCTCGGTGATGAGGTCGAGCGGGCCTTCGCCGGAGAACTGGATCCAGACGAGGCCCTTGGCGCCGGCCTCGCGAGCCATGTCGGTGAGTCGATCGACGTCGCGGCGGGAGATGTCGGC
>JABIST010000165.1 GCA_018700215.1 Dehalococcoidia bacterium
CGATCGCGCTTGGCGCGGAAGCCGTCTGGTGCGGCACGGTCTTCCTCGCGACGAAGGAAGCGACGCTGGACCAGGAGCTGAAGGAGCGCGTGATCGAAGCCGTGGACGAGGACACGATCATCACTCGGCTCTACAGCGGCAAGACGATGCGGAACATCAAGAACCCGCTGATCGACCTCTGGGAGCAGAGCAACCTGCACGCGCTGCCGATGGGCGCACAGGGCGTGATCGCCGAGCCGACCCAGCGCGCCGCACGCGCCGCCAACCGAATCGACCTGATTCGTAACGCGGGTGGTCAGGCCGCCGGACTCGTCACCGAGCAACTCGGCGCCGGCGAGGTGGTGCGTCGGATGGCCGAGCAGGCCGCCGCGGTGCTGGAGGGCATGCCCGTACCGATGACCACGAAGTAGCATCAGCGGGAAGACGAACGCAGCCGAGGAGAACACGATGACCACCGAGACCGCACCAACGACGAGCACGGCGATCGTCGTCGACACCGGGACCGACCAGCTACTGGCAGAGCGCGACGGGCACGTGCTCACCCTCACGCTCAACCGCCCCGAGCGCCTCAACGCGATCAGCGGTCCGATGATGAGCAACCTGGCGCGGCTCCTGAAAGAGGCGAACCGCGATCCCGAGGTGCGCGCCGTCATCCTCACCGGCTCCGGGCGCGGCTTCTGCGCCGGCCTCGATCTGGTCGACAGCGGCCCGGGCGCTCGAGCGAACGCCGAGCCACAGGTGCAGCAGCTCTTCGGCACGGACGATTCGCCGCCAGTGGCGCTGTGGCGGATGGACAAGCCAGTGATCTGCGCGCTGAACGGCGCCGCAGCCGGCTACGGCATGGACCTCGCGCTGCTCTGCGATATGCGCATCGCTGGCGAGAGCGGCCGCATGGCGTGCGTGACAGCGAAGCGCAACCTGCTGCCGGAGAGCGGCGGCACCTGGCTACTCCCTCGGCTAATCGGCTGGGGCAAGGCCGCGGAGCTCTTCTTCCGAGGCAAGGTCATCGGCGCCGAAGAGTGCAAGGAACTCGGCATCGTCAACGAGGTGGTGCCAGACGACGAACTGATGGCCACCGCTCGGCAGTGGGCCGCCGAAATCGCGGCAAACGCGCCAATGGCAGTGCAGGCGACCAAGCGGATGATGCGCCAGGGCGTCGACGAGACCTACGAGACGACTGTGGACCATCTGCTCGTCCACCTGCGAGTGCTCTTCGGCATGGAGGACTTCAAGGAAGGCGTCGCGGCCTTCATGGAGCAGCGCGAGCCGGAGTTCACCGGCCGCTAGTCTTCGCCCGAATCGGGACAATCGGGGGCCGCGTCTCAGGGCGCGGCCTTCTGCGTTCTTGGAGGGAAAGGCTCGTCGTCTTCGGAGCCTTTCGAGTGCAGAGCGATCAGCTTCTTCCGCTCGACCGCCATCCGTTCCGCGGCGCCGGGCCGCACCATGACCTGGTCGCGCAGCACCTTGAAATTCTTCCTCGGCATCACGTCACCCTTTCCCGGAGCATCCTGCCTATCCCGCCTCGGCCAACTCCTCGGATGCGCCATGTTCAGCGCTGGACGGCCGGGCATCCACTCGACCGACGTGCGAAGAGATCGCGCTGACGAGGTACTGGTTCAGCGAGACGCCTTCGATCTTCGCGCGACGGGCGGCCTGCTCGTGAAGCGACTTCGGTAGTCGCAGGTTCAGCGTCCCCGAGTACGAACGGCTCCCCCACGGCAACGGGATCTCCCGTCCCTCCTCCAGCTCTACTTCGAACCAGAGCGCCATCGCCTCGTCGAGATTCGCTGCTAGCTCTTCGTGCGTGTTGCCACTCGCGAACACCCCGTCGAGTTCGGCAACCTCGGCCGACCAGGTGCCGTCCTCGTTCTGGAACCATTGACGGTGATACGGCGCCCTGAGGGACTCTTCTACGTTCATCGATCTTACTCCAGTGCGCGGATCAGCACGTTGATAATACCACGGGCGGTACCACTATTCATGTGCTCCGAGATGATCAGTGTCCGATCACCGGCCTTTCGGTACGCATGGTGACTGCCCTTCGTTCGAACGTGCGTCCATCCGCACTGCTCCGCCGCATCCCGGAGATCCCCCGCACTAAGGTTGCCGGCTCGCTGCCGGAGTTGGACAAGCTCTTCCCTGGTCATCTCGGCACGTTAGAGTTCACCACTGTATCTGTCTAATTTCTGACCATGACACTAAGCCACACGCCCTCCCCTGGCCGTCGAGTCGCGCCGAACCCCTCATCCGCCACACAATGCCCCTCGTCTCCACCCGAACCGCCAGTCGCGCTACGAATAGAGGACCTCGATGACCAACACCCTCCCCTCCGCCGTCACCCGGCGCGGCCGCTACGACTTCCCCACGCTGAAGCAGCCCGCCGTCGCCTCGAAAGGCATGGTCACGGCGAATCATCCGATGGCGTCGCTCGCCGGCACGGAGATCCTCGTCGCTGGCGGCAATGCTGTCGATGCCGCAATCGCGACGATGTTCGCGCTGACCGTCGTCGAGCCGATGATGGTGACGATCTTCGGAGCTGGCTTCGTCAACATTCGGATGGCGGACGGCACTGCGGTGGTGATCGACAACTACGCGACGGTGCCGCACGCTGCGACGCCAGACCTGTTCGACCCGATCCCGCCCGCGCACAACCACGAGGTGGTGGACGATGTGAACGCCGTCGGGCACCGCGCGGTCGCGGTCGGCGGGACACTGCTCGGCTGGGCGACGGCTGTCGAGAAGTACGGGCGGCTGCCGCTGGCAGATGTGATGGCGCCGGCGATCCGCTTCGCGCGCAACGGCTTCCGAGTCAGCCCCTACCTCAACAACATCATCACGCTCGAACTGGACTCGATGCGGCGCTTCGCGGACACGGCGAAGGTGTTCCTGAAGGACAACGACCCGCCCGGCGTCGGCGCCACAATCGTGCGCGAGGAGTACGCCGACACGCTCGAGACGATCGCGAAGGAGGGCGCGGCGTACCTCTACCACGGCCCGCTGGGCCGAGCGATCGCCGATGACATGGCCGCGAACGACGGGCTGATCACGTTCGAGGAGATCGAGAACTACCAGATCTTCGAGCGGCCGCCGGTGCGCGGCTTCGTGCGCGGCTACGAGATCGTCGCACCGCCGCCGCCCTCCTCGGGCGCGACGCACATCATCCAGATGCTGAAGATCCTCGACAATTTCCCGATCGCGGAGATGGGCTTCGCCTCGCCCGACTACACACACCTGCTGGCGGAATCGATGAAGATCGCCTTCGCCGACCGCACCGAGTTCATGGCGGACCCCGCCACCGCGGACATCCCACTCGACTGGCTGACGTCCGATGAGTACGCGGCACAGCGGGCGAACGAGATCCAGCTCGACCGCTCACAAGAGTACGCACCGACGATCGTCCCGGACCGCGAGCACACCTCGACGACGCATTGCACGGCGATCGACGAAGACGGCAACGTCGTCGCGACGACGAACACGCTGCACTACGGTTTCGGCTCGAAGGTGACGGTGCCGGGCACGGGGATGCTGCTGAACAACTGCATGCAGCTGATGGACCCGATTCCCGGTCGCACCAACTCGATCGCGCCGGGCAAGCGGATCCTTTCGTCGATGTCGCCGCTGATCGTGCTGAAGGACGACCAGCCGTTCATGGCGGTAGGCACGCCGGGCGGGCTGCGCATCTTCGGTGCGGTGGCCCAGGCGATCGCCAACGTGATCGTGCACGGCATGTCGCTGCAGCAGGCCGTCGAGGCGCCTCGGATGTGGGATCGCGGGCTCGGCCTCGAACTCGAGCAAGGCTTCGAGGGCTTCGGCGGTTTCGATGCGCTCTCGGGCGATCTCGCGGGGCGCGGGCACCAGATTCAGCCGGTCTACAAGGTGGCGGGCGGGATGAATGGGCTGATGCGCGATCCGGAGAGCGGGCTGTTCATCGGTGCCGCCTGCTGGCGCGCGGACGGTGCGCCGATGGGCTACTCCGGCGGCGACGGCCTGATCCAGCAAGGCGACACGATGGACGCGATGCGCAAGGTATCGGGCTAGGCACGCTCGTTCGGCGCGAAGGACTCAAGGTGCGGCGGGGGACAAAGCCTCGTGCTGGATGACGCTAGTCTGAGGCAACGATGAGATTCAGAACGGTCGGGGGCGAGCCGGACATGCTGTCCCAACGCGATCGAGGGGAGACGGCATGACGTGGGAACCTGAGGTAGAGGAGCTGGACCGCCGAGCGAAGCTGGCCGAGGCGATGGGTGGCGACGAGCGCATCGGCAACCAGCACGATCGCGGCAAGCTCACGGTGCGTGAGCGAATCGATCTGCTGTTCGACAAGGACACATTCCACGAACGCGGCAAGCATTCGGGTGCCGGCGCCTACAACGAGGCCGGCGAGCTGGTCGACTTCTTCCCCTCCGGCTACGTGATGGGGATCGGCCAGGTCGATGGGCGGCGCGTGGTGACCGGCGGCGGCGACTTCACCGCTCGACCTGCCAGCGGCAGCGAGGGTGCGAAGATCAGCGCCGGCCAGCGCGTATCGAAGGCCGGGCACGACGAGAACATCGCGCTCGAGATGAAGCTGCCGATGGTGCGGCTGATCGACGGGTTCGGCGCGGACATCCGAGCGACCGGCGGCATGGGTCGCACCTACGTTCCTGAGCTGCGCGGTTGGCCGCTGGAGGCGGCGCTGATGAGCGAGGTGCCGGTGGTCTCGATGGCGCTCGGAGCCGTCGCCGGACTGCCGGCGGCACAGGTGGCGATCGCGCATTTCGCGATCATGGTGCGCGACATGTCGCAGATCTTCGCGGCGGGCCCGCCGGTGGTGGAGCGCGGCCTCGGGAAGACGGTGACCAAGGAAGAGCTGGGCGGCGTCAAGATTCACGCCTACGAGAGTGGGCTCGTCGACAACATCGCCGAGGACGAGCAGGACGCGTTCGAGCAGGTGCGACGATTCCTCTCCTACCTCCCCTCCAGCGTCTACGAACTGCCGCCCGTCGAGGAGTGCAGCGACCCGACGGATCGGCGTGAAGAGACGCTGATCGACATCGTGCCTCGTGAGCGGAACCGGCCTCAGAACACCCGGAAGATGATCGGCCTGATCGTCGATCAAGAGTCGTTCTTCGAAATGGGCCGCTACTTCGGCCGTTCCCAGATCACGGGATTTGCGCGCCTCGCGGGCCGGCCCGTCGGCGTGCTGGCCGGCGATCCGATGATGGCCGGCGGAGCAACCGACGCGAACGCCGCGCAGAAGCTGGAGAGCTTCATCGACCTCTGCGACACGTTCCATCTGCCGATCGTGAACTTCGCGGACAACCCCGGTTTCATGATCGGGCCCAACGCGGAGGCTTCGGGGACGTTGCGCCACGGCGCGCGGGCGCTGTGCGCAATGGATGCCTCAACGGTGCCGTGGGCGACGGTAATCGTGCGCAAGGCCTACGGCGTGGCCGGGGCTGCGCACCAGCCGTACAACCGCTTCGTCTACCGCGTCGCGTGGCCGTCCGGCGAGTGGGGCTCGATCCCGATCGAGGGCGGAGTGCAGGCTGCCTACCGTCGCGAGATCGAGAACTCGCCCGATCCGGACAAGCGTCGCAAGGAGATCGAGGACGAGTTGATCGCGATCCGCACGCCGTTCGGTGCGCTGGAGGCGTTCAACGCCGAGGAGATGATCGACCCCCGCGATACGCGGTCGCTGCTCTGCGACTGGGTGGAGATGGCGTACAACCAGCTGCCCTCGGATGTGGGGCGCAAGTTGCGACCGATGCGGCCGTAGGTCAGTCCGAGCTGGGAGCCATCTCGCGGACGGTGACTCGGCGGTCGAAGGCGACGTGGTCGCGGATGCCCTCGGCGGCGTCTTTCGGGTTCGGGTAGTACCAGGCGGCGTCTTTCACCTGCCGGCCGGGGATCGCGAGGTCGTAGTACATCGCGACGCCCTTCCAGGGGCAGAGGGTGGTCTGACTGCTGTCGTGCACGTAGGAGCGATCCACCGCTTCCGGCGGGAAGTACACATTCCCTTCCACCTTCTTGTACGCGTCGGTGCGAGCGATCACGACGTCGTCGACCATCGCCACGGCGACGCGCTCGCCGGGTAGCGACTCGTGGACGACCTGGCCGAGCAGCGCGCGAAAGAAGCTTCCGATTCCCATGGGGCGACTCTACCGAGATAGGGCGTAGCGACGGTGATCGCGGCTACGTGCGCTCGAAGAACGCGCGGAGGCGCTTCGCGATGACGGCAGCCTGCGCCTCGGTCACCTCGCGCGGGTCGACGAGGGCGATACCGTCGGGGAGCTGGTGGTTCCGCGTGCGGATGCTGGGCGAACCCTCGACGAGGAACTCGACCAGCTCCCGAGGATCGAATGCGTCATCGACAGCGCGAATGGCGACGCGCTCGATCGGTCGGCCAGCCTTGTCCATCAGGATCGAAGCGTCGACGGCGGCGACACCCTCGAGGGCGCCGAGCACGATCGCGTTGACGCGGCGGCGGCGCTCCAGCTCGGCGGCCTCGTCACTCGCCTCGTAGCGTTCGAGGGCGGTCAGCAGTCCGAGGATCGGCTCTTTGCCGACTTTCATCGGACGAGCGATACCGCGAGTCTGTGCCTCGCACGCCTCGACGAGATCGCGGCGACCGGCGATGAAGCCGACCGTGGGGCCGCCGAAGGCCTTGCCACCCGAGTAGGTAACGAGGTCGCAGCCGAGGGCGATGTAGCGACGCAGATCCTCCTCGGCAGCCGCATCGACGAGCACGGGGACGCCGCGCGCGTGCGCCAGTTCGAGACAGCGTTCGAGGCTGACCATCTGCTCCTGCTCGGAGTGATGCGACTGCACGTACATCAGCGCCGCGACCGGTGGCTCGTCGCCGAGAGCGAGTTCGAGCAGCTCCTCAGGCACG
>JABIST010000123.1 GCA_018700215.1 Dehalococcoidia bacterium
CCACCCTCCGATGCCGCCACCGCGCCTCCGACGTCCACAGTCGCCCTCAGCCCAACCGCCACCTACCCGCCAATCTCCACTGACCCGCCCGCGCCCGGCCCCTGGGAAGTCGGCGAGCCAATTCCACTCACTCTCGAGCCCTACTCTGCGGCCACCCTCACCGAGGTCACCGCCGACACTGTCCTCCCCCCGCGCGACGACCTCGACCGTGACGGCGGCTCCTTCCTCTGGGAGCGCGCCACCGACCGGCTGCTCTTCATCGAGGGCGTCCGCCACCTCCATCTCGCCCCTGAACTGCTCGACGAACGCCCGCTCGCCATTGGCTACTCAGACTGGGCTGAGACCGATGTTCGCAGCCTCATCGTCCGCCTCGATCCATTCGAGGTCGTGAAGCTACCAATCCTGTTCAACATCGTCGGCGACTCCAATGAGCGGTGGGTGGACGCCACGATCGTGCGCGTTTCGACCCGGGAAACGCAGAGCTATGGCGAGCGCACGATGTTTCAGGGCGAATACACGCTCGATCTTGAGACGGCGACCTTGGCGTTCGTTCGCGAACGTCGCAGTGGCACCTCCTCAACGATCGAAGTGGAGCGCACCTGGTGGACCGGGTCGGACTCTGCCGTCTCGATGTTGGTGCACAACGGGCGTCGCACGTTGAACCACGGCGACGGCGGTCTTGGACGCGAAATCGCCGGCCATATCGAACGCTGGTCGCTCAGTCCTGATGAATCGAAGCTCCTGATGATCGCGAACCGATCGCAACTCGTCGTTTACGACTTCGAGGCAGAGCGGCGCTGGATCCTTGGACGGCCAGCCGAGTACGGCTCAGCGGTTTGGTCGCCCGATGGTCGGTACATCGCCGCCACTGTCTCCGACCCCTTCGAGAACACTCACCGCACACTCGTCTTCGACTCCGAAGCTCTCGATGCCGTTGAATCTCCGGACTGGGGAGCCGCCGCCGCCGACGGCCTGGCCAACCCACCCGTCGAAGGCTATTGGACCTGGCTCTGGCGTGATTCACGCGAACTCTTCGTCCAACGTGGATCAACTCTCTCAGTGCTAGATGTCGAGAGTGGCGAACTCACACTTCTCCTCTCCGATCGGCAGGGTTACGACCAGTTGGCTTGGGATGCGAACACCTCCACCATCGCCCACAGCCGTGTGACCGGCGTCCCGGTCTCCATCCTCGATCTCGACGAAGGCAGCGCCTGGTTCGACATCCCCCTGCTCGCCGCCTCCCCCCACGTCGGTCTCTTCGACATGAACTGGGGAGCCGAGGGTGCCTGGCTCGCCCTCAACACCGCGGGTGGCCGCTCCTGATCCCAACCCCCACCTAGAACCCCTCTCCCCCCCATGCCACACTCGATCACGTCCCGAAACCCCCGAAGATCGAGGTAGGCCCCCCGTGCTCAAGACCCATGACTGCGGCGAACTCCGTGCGGAGCACGCTGCCCAGCAAGTCACCCTCGCCGGCTGGGTCCACCGACGCCGCGATCACGGCGGCCTCATCTTCGTTGACCTCCGTGACTCCACCGGCATCGTCCAGGTCGTCTTCCACCCCGAACACGCACCCGAGGCTACCGCCACCGCCTCCGATGTCCGCGACGAATACGTCATCGAGGTCCAGGGCGAGGTTGTCCGACGCCGCGACGGCACCGAGAACCCGGAACTCCCTACCGGCGACATCGAGATCCAAACCGCCGCCGTCACCGTCCTCAACCCCTCGAAGACCCCGCCCTTCCCCATCAACACCGACGTCAACGTTGGCGACGCTGCCCGCCTCCGCTTCCGCTACCTGGACCTCAGACGTGAGCGCATGGCCCGCAACCTCCGCCTCCGCCATCGCATCACCAAGCACGTCCGCGACTTCCACGACGCCCACGGCTTCGTTGATGTCGAAACCCCTGTGCTCGGACTCGCCACTCCCGAGGGCGCGCGTGACTATCTCGTCCCCTCCCGCGTCAACCCCGGCAGCTTCTACGCGCTCCCCCAGTCGCCCCAGCAGTGGAAACAGCTACTGATGGTCGCCGGCCTCGATCGCTACTACCAGATCGTCCGCTGCTTCCGTGACGAAGACCTCCGCGCCGACCGCCAGCCAGAGTTCACCCAGCTCGATGTCGAAATGTCCTTCGTCGACGAAGACGACGTGATGCAGCTCAACGAGCAGCTCCTGATCGAACTCGCCACCGAGTTCGCCCCGGACCGCGCCTTCACTGCCCCCTTCCCGCGCATCACCTACGCAGACTGCATGGAGCGCTTCGGCACCGACCGCCCAGACCTCCGCTACGACCTCGAGCTGCGCGACCTCACCAACTACGTCCGCGATTCCGAGTTCCAGGTCTTCAGCGGCGCCATCGCAGCCGGCGG
>JABIST010000366.1 GCA_018700215.1 Dehalococcoidia bacterium
ACCCCCCGAGGGCGTGCCCGATCTCCCGCCCGGCCTCACCCCCAGCCCTCCCCAAACCTGGCAGCAGCTCCAACTCGGCCCCGGCGACCAGGTCCCCGAGGCCCTCGGCGCCTTCATCGCTGACCCCACCACCGGCACCGGCACCCTCTGGTGGCTCAACCCCGCCAACATCGAGGACCCCCAGTACGCCCTCGTCGACACCAGCCGCAACGGCAGCTACGTCGTCGCCGGCGGCCACATCCTCAACACAGCCACCCAGCAATCGTTCTCCGGGAGCGACGCCGCCCTCATCCTCATCGACGACCGCGGTCCCGCCCTCTTCCACTCCGAGGACGACTGCCGCTTCTGGGCCACAGACCTCTCAGGCGACGAACCAGCCCCGCTCGCCACGTTCGACCTACCGGTCGAACGCTGCGTCCCCGCCATCGCCCGCTTCTCGCCCGACCTCACCCAGCTCCTGCTCGTGCTCTTCGGATCCAACATCAGCGGCTCCGCCCTCTACACCGTCGACCTCGCCACCGGCACGTCCGAGCAGCTCGCCACCTTCCAGCACACCTGCGTCACCCTTGATCACGGCGCATCCAACGACGAAGCCGCCGTCCTCACCGCCGCCCTCCCCGGCGCCGCCTGGATCGCCCGCTACGAATGGGCGAGCGCCAACCTCACCACCACCTCCATCGACACCGGCGCGCTCGCAGCCAACGAGGACAAAGCCCCGCCCCCGCCCCGCACCCCGATCGTCTCCCCCGATGGCCGCTGGGTCGCCTGGTCCGACACCGACGCCGTTGGCACCGGCTTCGGCGCCGGTGGCGAAGCCGAATGGCCCGTCGTCGTCATCGCCAGCATCGAGCACGCCACCCCCGTCGTCCGAGCCCACCGCGTAGCCCTCACCAACGGCATCGTCACCTTCCACTGGCTCGCCGACAGCTCCGCTCTCGTCGTCCAATCCCAGGACGGCTTCGCCCTCCTCGCCCCCGATGGCACCCTCGAACAGCTCCCCTTCCCCGTCGCCTCTCACAACGACCCCGTCCCCATCCCCGCGCCCGATGCCCTCACCCGCTTCCTCTACGACGGCCGCGTCGTCGATGCCGCCGGCAACGAACTTTGGCCTGTCGCGCCTGTCGTTGAAACCTGGACCAGCGGTCCCGACCCTAATTGGTGGATCGGCAACTCCTACGCCTGGACCTCCACCAGCCTCCGCATCGTCTTTATCCACACCGCCGTCCCCGCCCGCGACTTCGGCCGAGGCGGCATCGCCACCCTCGGCCTCCCCGCCCACATCACCACCGGCCCCGCCGCCGCCACCCCCGACCCCATCCGCCTCCGCGTCGCCTCCGATGGCGACAACCTCAACGTCCGCGCCGCCCCCGGACTCGCCGCCGAGCCCATCGGCAAGTTCCCCCACGGCACCCTCATCACCCTCATCCGCGACACCACCATCGAGCACTGCGGCCCGCTCGGCTGCTCCATCCTCAACGACCCCGACCTCCCCTACGGCACCTCCTGGTGGCTCTACGTCCGCGACGAAGCCGGCCTCGAGGGCTGGGTCACCTCCGAATTCGTCGAATGGGCCGACTAACCGCACCCACTCACACCACCCCGCACCCCTGTCCGTCCGCCCCCAGCCGCCGATGATCCCCGTAGAGGCCGGCCGCGGCATGCCTCCGCACACCCGCCCGACACATCCCGAGGTGCAAGATCGCCGCAGCACAGATCGCCAGACTCGCGCGCCTGACAAGCCTCTCGCTGCTGCTCGCCGTCGCCATCACCGCCATCGCGATCACCACCGCCGGCTCCGGCCAGCACACCAGCGCCGCAACCGCCTGCCTCCCCAGTGGCCAGGTCCTGGACCACCTCGGCCAGCCCGTCCCCGGACTCCACCTCCGCCTCTCCCGCGGTCCCGAACTCCTCAACCTCGCCACCAACGGCGACGGCCGCTATGACTTCGCCACCACCAACGCCGCGCTCACCAACAGCGCGTACACGAACTCACCGCTCTCCCTCGAACTGATCCTCGAGCGCTACTCCGGCTTCGCCCCACGCTTCCAGATCCTCCACCGTCAGCAGCTCCCCGTCGCCCGCGTCGCCATCCAGCCAACCTCCGAGGGCTGCGCCTACAACTTCGACTTCCGCGCCCCCCTCGCCGCCGACGTCGTCTCCGAACCGTCCGATGCGGACTGGCCCGCCCTCATCCAGCTCTACCAGCGCACCGAACGCGCCTGGCAACTGTTCGAAAGCCTCGGAATCGCAGATCAGGCACCCCGCCCCTTCCGCATCTACGCAAGCTGCGACGAACCCACCCTCGCCTGCCCCGCCTCCAACCCCGATGCGCCCTCAGACTTCGCCGGCTTCGTCGTCGGCATCGGCGACGCCCCCTTCATCGTCCTCGGCGAACTCACGAGCAAAATCGACCACATCAACGCCCCCGACAACCGCGAATACCACGAACTCGGCCACCTCGCCCAATACCTGCTCACCAATGGCCGCATCCCCATCGACCCCGAAAACACCAATCACGGCGGCTACTACGGCAACCCCTCCTCCACCGACTCATGGGTCGAAGGCTTCGCCTCCTTCTTCTCCGTCATGGTCAGCAAGCACGCCGAGGGCGACCTCGCCCCCGAGCGCTATCGCCTCTACGGCTCCAACTACGACCTCGAAGCCGACCATCGAGCATGGGAGTGGAGCGGCTGGTGGGAAGAACTCGCACTCTCCGGCCTCCTCCTCGACCTCGAAGACGGCGACCAGGACTACCAACCCCGCCCCTCGGCCCAGGCCCTCCGCATCCTCGGCTCCCACGTCGTCGACCTCAACGGCATCCCCGGCCTCGCCGGCGAAGTCCGCAACACCTCCAACGCCTCCATCAGCTTCTCCGAGGTGACCGTCGAACTACTCGATGCCTCAGGCGCCGTCATCTATCGGACCGCCACCCCCGTCCTCGCCGCCACCCTCGCACCCGGCGCCGAAAGCCAGTTCCTCGCACCACTCCCCTACTACCTCAGCTTCGCCTCCGTCCGCGTCACCCCCGGCCCCATGCACGCCTCCGATGACGACCCCATCGACCTCACCCTCGACGAACTCCTCGCCGCCATCCGCGACTACACCAGCACCCACCCCCTCAGCGCCGGTCGCCTCTTCGACATCACCGACCTCCACACCGCACTCTCCGACGCGTTCGGCGGCACCGACCTCGACGCCGACGGCATCGATGACATCGACCAGCTCTTCATCGCCCACGGCTTCTTCGCAGACGCCAACGGCACCCGCCCCAACATCCCAACCGCCACCGCCGAACTCGGCCTCACCACCCATCCCGCTTACCAGGACTACCCCGCCCGCATCCCACGCCGCGAAGTCCCCACCTCCCCCGCCTCCTTCGCCACCCTCGGCGTCTCCAACGTCGATGTGCTCGTCCACATCGAGCACGCCGCACCAGACGGCACCCCCGGCATCGGCCGCAGCTACGGCTACATCTACCGCGTCAACGGCACCGGCGAAGTCATGCTCCCCGCGCCCACCCGCCTCTCCGCCGCCACCCTCACCCTCATCGCCCTCCCCGAAGGCCAGGCGCCCCAGCTCGTCGGCTAGGCCTCCGCCCCCGCCCTCTGGGACCAGTGGACCTCCACCCCCGGCGCAGCAATCGATTTCCAAACCGCCGTCTCCGCCACAACACCCCCCACACCCCC
>JABIST010000179.1 GCA_018700215.1 Dehalococcoidia bacterium
AACGCGGCCACTCGTCGACCGCTCGTATATGGAGGCACACCCGCCCGGCTCCACCTTCAAGACGCTGGTCGCCTATGCCGCGCTCGAGGAAGGTATCGCGACACCTCAGACCCGCATCACCAGCACGGGCCAGCTGGTGGTACGCGACGAGTACGACCCATCGAAGACCTACATCTTTCGCGATTGGGCCGCACACGGCACAACCGACCTCTACTGGGGGCTCGCACGCTCCTCGGACGTCTACTTCTACTACCTCTCGGGCGGGTTCCGCCGAAACGGCGTCACTGAGTTCGAAGGACTGGGCGCGGACCGACTGGCCGATTACGCGACCCGCGCCGGCCTCGGCAGCACCACCGGACTCGATCTACTCGGCGAAACGGGCGGCCTCGTGCCGAACTCTACCTGGAAGGAGACCGTGGTCGGCGAGCCGTGGTACCTCGGCGACACCTACACATTCGGTATCGGGCAGGGCTATCTGACCGCCTCGCCAATGCAGATGGCCGTCTGGACCGCAGCGATCGCCAACGACGGCCTCGTGCTCGAGCCCCGACTCGTCCGAGGGTTCCAGCGCGATGGTGTCCTCAGCGAACTGTCGCCCGTCGTAACCCACGAGCTCGCGAATACCGGCGACTCGCTCGCAGTAATCCGCGAAGCGATGCGCATCACCGCCGGGCCGGGCGGAACCGCCAGCCGAGGACAGCCGCCAGGCCTCATCATCGGCGGCAAGACCGGAACCGCGGAGTTCGGCCCAAAGCTCGCCGACGGTGGCTACGACAGCCACGCCTGGTACATCGGCTTCGCACCCTTCGATGACCCTCAGATCGCCGTGGCCGTCTACGTCGAGTACGGCGTCGGCTCGTTCCACGCCGCACCCGTGGCGCGAGCCGCGTTCGAGCACTACTTCGGGCTCTCCGAGGCGACGCCATGAACACCCACGTACAGGTCCTCGTCCCCGATCGCAGCCGGATCACCGGCGAACCACTGCTGATCGTCGCAGTGGCCGTCATCGTCGGGATCGGCATCGCCTCGCTCCACGGAGCTACGCGGCCCACCGATGGCGGAGTCTCCGGCGACCTGCTGCGGCAGATCGCCTTCCTGGTCGTGGGCGCCGCAACCCTGATCGGCACGTCGAGGTTCGACTACCGAGTGCTCCGCAGCGCACAGACGCTCTTCTACCTGGGTGGCATCGCCGCACTACTCCTCGTACTGGTCGTCGGTGCCCACGAGTTCGGGGCCCGACGCTGGTTCGTCGTGGGGAGCTACAGCCTGCAGCCCTCCGAATTCGCAAGGCTCGCAACCGTGATCACAGTCGCCGCACTCGCATCTCGACGCGAATCGCGGCCGCGCTCGTTCCTGCTCGTCTCGCTGCTCTTCGCCGTGCCAACGTTGCTCATCCTCGTGGAGCCGGACCTCGGTAGTTCGCTCGTCCTCGTCGCCGCGTGGCTTGCAATGATGGTCGCCTGGCCTGTGCCCCTTCGGGTGCTCAGCGGACTCGGGGCGGCAATGCTCGCATTCGTGCCGCTCGCATTCGCACTCGCGGTCCCCGCCTACCAGCGAGAGCGGCTGGCGGTCTTCCTCGACCCGGACCGCGACCCACTCGGCAGCGGCTTCACACTGCGCCAGGTTGAAGTAGCCCTCGGCAACGGTGGACTCGCGGGGCGCGGCCTGGACGCAGCCAGTTCAGCCCTCGAAGGCATGGCGACGCGCAACTCGGACTTCGTGCTGGCGCAGATCGGTGAACAGCTCGGACTCGCAGGTACTCTGGTAATCGTGCTCGCATTCGCCGTAATCGCGTGGCGAGGGCTCTCGATCGCGGATGCCGCCCCCAATCGATTCGGACAGCTACTCGCGGTCGGAATCACCACCCTGCTGGTCGTCCCTGGGATGCTCCACATCGCGGTCAACGTTCGATTATTCCCGGCCACGGGAATCCCGCTTCCCTTCGCATCGCTCGGTGGTTCAGCGATCGTCGCCGCCAGTGCTGGAGTCGGGCTGCTGCTCTCGATTGCCAGTCGACAGCCCCCGAATCCCAAGGAGCGCTGGACCGGAGCCCGCTGGGAATAGCGCGCTACCACTCCCTCGCCAACGCAGACACAAAGAAGGGGCTCCTGTACGGAGCCCCTTCCCAATAATCGCTCTTGTCCGCTCGCTACGAGGTGAGCGCCGGCTCAGCCGGTTCAGCCGACTCTGGCGGTTCCGGGGATTCCGGTACCTCCATCTCACGCTCGAGGCGCGTGATCCGAACCTCATCGTCAACGTAGTCCACCTTGATCGTGTCACCTTCGTGATACGTCGCATCCAGCATCTCATCGGACAGCGGGTCTTCCACCTGGTTCTGGATGACGCGACGCAATGGACGCGCTCCAAACACCTCGTCGAAACCCTCTTTACCGAGGTAGTCCAACAGCGACGTCGTGACCTCAAGCTTCATTGACTTCTCGGAGAGGTTCTCTCGCAGGTCGTTCAACTGCAGGTCCACGATCTCGCGGATGTGCTCCGCCTGCAGCGCGTGGAAGACCACGTGCTGGTCGATTCGGTTGATGAATTCAGGTCGGAAGACCCGCTTCATCTCCTCTTCAACGCGATCCTTCATCCGCCGGTAACGGTCCTCAGCGGTCTTCTCGCCATCAGTCGCGGTGGCGAAGCCAACTCGTGCGTCCTTGCGGATCAGGTCAGACCCCACATTGGACGTCATGATGATGATCGTGTTGCGGAAGTCCACCTTGCGGCCCTTCGCGTCGGACAGGTGCCCGTCATCGAAGATCTGCAACAGTATGTTGAAGACATCCGGGTGCGCCTTCTCGACTTCGTCGAGCAGAATCAGGCAGTAGTTCCGGCGACGAACGAGGTCCGTCAGCTGGCCACCATCTTCATAGCCCACGTATCCGGGTGGTGAACCAACCAGACGCGAGACCGTGTGCTTCTCCATGAATTCGGACATGTCGATGCGGACAATGTTGTCCTTCGACCCGAACATGAACTCGCCAAGCATCTGCGCCAGGTAGGTCTTCCCCACGCCGGTGGGCCCAAGGAACATGAAGACGCCGATTGGGCGCTTCGGGTCCTTCAAGCCAGCACTGGCACGGCGGACAGCCTTCGAGACGGCCGAGACCGCCTCGCCCTGTCCAATCACCTTCTCCTTGAGATACGACTCCATCTCCAGCAGCCGCTGCGACTCCTCCGCCGCAATGCGGGTCAGAGGTACACCGGTCCACTGTGAGATCACGTCGCGAATATCGTCCTCGGTCACCACCGCCTGATCGGCATCGCGATCAGTTTCGGCCTGCGCCTCAAGCTCTTCCAGCTCGGACTGCAAACGAACCTCGCGCTCGCGTAGCTCAGCAGCGTGTTCGTAGTGCTGATTCGCGATCGCTTGATCCTTCTCGCCACGCAGCTCTTCAAGTGCCGCCGTGACCGTACGCACTGGCTGCGGCGTCTTGTGGCGACGGATCCGCACTCGCGCAGACGCCTCGTCGATCAGGTCGATCGCCTTGTCTGGCAGGAACCGGTCCGCAACGTAGCGCGCCGACAGCTCGGTCGCCGCCAGAATCGCCTCGTCTGAAATCGTCAGCTTGTGGTGGTCCTCGTACGCCGAGCGCACGCCCTTCAGAATCTCGATCGTGTCTTCGATCGAAGGCTCGTTCACCTGCACCGGCTGGAAGCGGCGCTCAAGCGCTGCGTCACGTTCGATGTGCTTGCGGTACTCGTCCAGCGTCGTCGCACCAACCGCCTGGATCTCGCCTCGGGCGAGCGCCGGCTTCAGAATGTTCGCCGCATCAACCGCGCCTTCAGCCGCGCCAGCACCCACGAGCATGTGCAGCTCATCGATGAACAGCACGCAGTTACCCGAGGACTTGATCTCCTCGATCACTTTCTTCAGACGCTCTTCGAACTCACCGCGGTACTTCGTACCCGCGACCAGCAGTCCGATGTCCAGCGTCAGCATGCGCTTCCCGACCAACGTGTCCGGCACGTCGCCTGACACGATGCGGTGCGCGAGCCCCTCGGCAATCGCGGTCTTGCCCACTCCAGGCTCACCGATGAGGACGGGGTTGTTCTTGGTACGGCGCGAAAGGATCTGCACGACCCGCTCGATCTCGCCATCGCGACCCACGATCGGGTCAAGCTGTCCCGCGCGTGCCATCTGCGTCAGGTCAACGCCAAGCTGATCCAGCGTCGGCGTCCGAGCCGAGCGCTGACCGGCGGCCGCTGTCTGCTGACCGGGCTGCTGGGTCTGGGCCAGGATACGCGTGGTCTCGCCACGCACCCGCTCCAGGTTCACGCCGAGGCTCTCAAGCACACCAGCAGCGATCCCTTCACCCTCGCGAACGAGACCAAGCAACAGGTGCTCGGTACCGATGTACGAGTGTGACAGCCGGCGCGCCTCATCCACAGCCAGTTCAATCACCTTCTTGGCGCGCGGCGTCAGACCGATTTCTCCGGTCGACTGGCGATCGCCTCGTCCGATGATGAACTCCACTGCGGAGCGCACCTTGTTGAGCTCTACACCCAGGTTCGAAAGCACCTTCGCGGCCACGCCATCGCCCTCACGGACGAGGCCAAGCAGCAGGTGCTCAGTCCCGATGTAGTTGTGGTTGAAGCGCTGGGCTTCTTCCTGTGCGAGCGTCAAGACACGCCGCGCACGCTCAGTAAATTTATCGAATCGGTCAGCCATGGGGGCCTCCGCTCGTCTCCGAGTTCAAGGCTATCACAGGGTCATTCCGGCAACGAGAAGCGACTCATTGGCCTTCCCGGAACCCAGCCAACGCCGCTCCAACTGAGCGATCCGTCCCCTAGGTTCCAGCACATTATTTCGTGTGGCCGGAGCCACGTCTGTGCGGGAAAACCCTGACACGCTCGCCAAATCAGCCTCCACGAAGCTCCAGTCGCCTAAACGAAGACAGGGCCGGCAGTACCGACCCTGTCTTCAAATCCGTATCGACGAACCGCCGACACGGGTCATTGTTCGTCGTCTTACTCGGCGGGCTTCTCCTCCTCGGAGTCTGCCACCTCAGCCGCTGGCTCTTCCGCTTCCGCGGCGGCCTCGGGTGCTTCTTCTGCGGGTGCCTCGGCTGCAGGCTCTTCAGCAGCCTCTGGCTCAGCAGCGACCTCCTCGGCCACAGCCTCGGGTGCCTCTTCGGCGGCTGCCTCGGCAGCGGGCTCCTCGGCGGCGGGCTCCTCGGCGGCGTCAGGCGCCTCCTCAGCCGCTGCCTCCTCCACAACCTCTGGCTCAGCCGCAACCGCTTCAGCCACGGCCTCCGGCTCAGCCGCAACCTCCGGCTCAGCCGCCGCAACCTCGGCTACGGGTTCCTCAACAGGCTCAGCGTCCGTTGAATCTTCTTGGCGAGCCTGCGCCTGCTGCATCGCCTGCTGCATCGCCGTCAGCACCGGACCAGTGTCCGGCGCGGCAACAGGAGCAGTACCCCCGCCGCCGGTGCTGACCGCTGCCGGCCGGGACGCGGCCTCCTGGGCGCGAACCACCACCTGCTCAGCCTCGGTCGTGCGCCGCTGCTCAAGGCGCGCCTCAATGGCGGTCGTCTCTTCAGCAAACTTCTCACGAGCATCATCATTCAGCGTCATGATCCGGCCGTCGCCATCAAACTGCCAGCCGCGCAGCTCAGCCTCACTGCGAGCCTCCCGCAGCGACAGCCCCAGGCGGTGCCGGTCGTGCTCAATGCGCACGATCTTCAGCGGCACAACGTCGCCGTCTTCCAGCACTTCTTCTGGATGCGCAATCCGGCGATCAACGATCTCGGAAACATGCACCAGGCCCTCCACCGGCCCAGGCAGGCGAGCGAACGCGCCGAACGGAACCAGCTTCGTGATCACGCCGGGGACAACATCGCCCACCGCGTACTGAGTGATCATCTGCTCCCACTGCTCAGGCGAAGCGCGGCGGATCGACAGCGCGATCTTCTTGCTCT
>JABIST010000196.1 GCA_018700215.1 Dehalococcoidia bacterium
CCCCCCCCCCCACCCCCAGCTCATGTCACGCCCCCAACCAGACGCCACGCGCCGCATCCTCTTTCCCCCTCCCCATGGCCCATGTGGAAGAGCGTCGCTACGCTCCCCACATGACCAACCTCCTCATCACCAACGCCCGCGCCATCACCCTCGACCCCACAACCCCCCGAGCTGAAGCCGTCCTCGTCCAGAACGAGCGCATCACCGCCGTCGGCGCCAACCACGTCGTCGCCGCACTCGCTCCCGAGGGCACCCCCCACATCGACGCCCGCAACCGCGCCCTCATCCCCGGCTTCGTCGAAACCCACACCCACCCCCTCTCCTCTGGCGTCGCCCGACTCACCACCGTCAACTGCGGCACCCCGCCCAACCGCACCATCGAAGACGTCCTCGCCCGACTCTCCGACGCCGTTCGATCCGCCGAGGGCACAACCCCCGTCCGCGGCACCGTCTATGACGACTCACTCATCGAGGACAACCGACACCTCACCCGCAACGACCTCGACCGCGTCTCCACCGAGACTCCCATCGTCGTTACCCACGTCTCGGGCCACCTCGCCTACGCCAACTCCGCCGCGTTCACCGCCGCCGGCATCGACGAGTCCACCGAGGACCCCGAAGGCGGCCACCTCGATCGCGCCTCCTCCAGTGACGACGCCGGTCGCCTCACCGGCGTCCTCTACGAAACCGCCCTCCGACTCATCGCCGGCGTCGCCGTCCGACCCGACCGCGAACAGCAAGTCGAAGCCGCCATCTACGCCGGCGCCGAACTCGCGAAGGTCGGCGTCACCTCCGTCCACGACGTCTCCGGCGGAGCCTCGCTCCAGAACTCCCTCGATATCTACGGCGAAGCCATCCGAAGAGACGCTTTCGCCCCCCGCATGCGCGTCGCCCTCCCCTACGCCGCCCTCGCCGCCCGCCACGGCGCACTCGAAGCCGTCCCCCACGTCCAAGAGGCCGGCTGGCGCTCAGGCTTCGGCAACGACCGACTCCAGGTCGGCATGATGAAAATCACCCAGGACGGCTCCCTCCAGGGCTACTCCGGCGCACTCACCGAGGGCTACCACGACCGCCCCGACGAAACCGGCATGCTCCTCATCCCCCAGCCCACCTTCGATACCGTCGTCGCCCAGGCCCTCGCCGCCGGCATCCAGGTCGGCACCCACGCCAACGGCGACCGCGCCATCGACTCCACCCTCGATGCCTACGAACGCGCCCTCGAACAGCACCCCGTCGAGGACCACCGACTCCGCATCGAACACTGCCAGTCCGTCCGCGATGACCAGCTAGACCGCATCGCCCGCCTCGGCGTCCACGTCTCCTTCTTCAACCTCCACGTCCACTACTGGGGCACCCGCCACCGCGACCGCTTCCTCGGCCCCGACCGAGGCTCCCGCATCTCCCCGCTCCGCTCCGCCCAGCAGCGAGGCATCACCTTCGTCGGCCATTCGGACTGGTGGGTCACCCCCGTCGACCCGCTCTTCAACGTCCACGTCGCCGTCAACCGCAACACCCGAGAAGGCGACACCCTCGGCCCCGACGAACGCATCGACGCCGTATCCGCCCTCCGCATGATGACCATCGATGGCGCCCGCCTCGCCTTCGAAGAGAACGACAAAGGAACCATCACCCCCGGCAAACTCGGCGACCTCGTCCTCCTCTCCGATGACCCCCTCGCCGTCCCCCCCGAAGCCATCGACACCATCGAAATCGACACCACCATCGTCGGCGGCACCATCGCCTACGACCGCGCCACGGACGCCGGCTCCCACCGCGACGAACGCCTCGCCCGCGACCCCTCAAGGGATGAGGCCTACACCTAGCTCAGTTCGCGAGTGGCAGAACCAGATCTTGACTCGCCGTCAGACCGGTACACCATGGTCAGATGCAGTCCATCGCAACCATCGTCTCCGCCGTCCTCGTGATCGTCGCCGGCATCGCCCTCATCCCAATTCGCGAAATTGCTTCTGAGCCGAGCAACGCGGAGGGCCCGCTCTCCTCGGTCGCCTTCGCCGCACCGTTCATCGCGGCAGGCGTGGTCGCCCTGCTCGGCGAGTATCGAGCTAAGCCCATCTACTCCGTCGCCGCGGGCGTCGCTTTGCTCCCCATCAGCCTCGTCTCGTTCATCCTGATCCCGCTCCTCATCCCAGCGATTCTGGTCATCGGGATGGGGTTGAGTCGTTTGTCGGCACCTTCCAACCTCGATATCGGCGTCAGCATCGTCCTCACCGTCGGCTTGGTCGTCGCGTTCGCCGCACTGCTCGTCCACCAGGACCCCACCAGTTGGAGCACCCCAACCGCCAGCGGATCATCGAGTGACATCGTCACCACCACCGAAGCGACGCTATCGCTAACCATCGTCGCCGCCGTCCTCGCGGTCGCCGCGCTCGTCGGACGGCACCCTAGAGCCTCCCGCCCCGCGGCCCAGACCTAGCCACACACGAAGAAGGGACGCGCTTCCGCACGTCCCCTCCGCCAGGCCAATGCTCGAGGACGAACTACGCCGTCGCCACCGCCAACTCGGGAACCTTCGCCCCCACCGACTCCCCGGTCAGCGCGTAGTACCGCAGACCCTGCAGCGTCGCCTCCATCGTCTTCCCAATCTTCGGCTTCATCATCAGCGCGCCCATCAGCGCGCCCATCGGCCCAAACTTCGGGTGCGCCTCAATCGCCACACTCACCCGCGTCCGATCCGCACCCAGCCGCGTCAGCGACCAGTTCGATTGCATCGACTGCATCATCGTCACGTCCTCGATCCGGATCGAAAGACCCTCGCCCTCCTCCCACGCCACAATCTTCTCCGTCACGTCGCCGAAGCCGGACACCGCGCACTCGCGCTCACAACCCACGCCTGGGTCGCCCTTCGTCAGCGCCGACTGATTCACATTCGGCGCCCACGCCTGCGAGTTACCGAAGTCCGCCAGGATCTCCCACAGCTTCTCCGCCGGAGCCTCAATCTCAAGCTCTCGATTCACCGTAATCATTGCCATTGCTCACTTTCACGACGAACTCCCCAGAGCCGCCTACTATCTAAAACCGACTGGTCGACCTTTTATTTCACCGCAAGTATCCCAATCGCCTACCCCTCCCCGTCCTCCAATGAAGTGCGTCGTCGCCCACGAGCTGCGCGCCCGCCAGCCGCTCGCCTGCTCGTCGCCCGCCTACGCGTTACCCGATGCCGTCAGCAACGCATCGAATGCCTCGCCAACCGCGCCCACATCGATCCCCGGCTCCCACTCGTGCTGAAGCTGCACGCCAATCACCGCCCCCAGAATCAGCACCGACAGCGCCCGCGGCTCAATCGAGGAGGGCAGCGTCCCCGCCTCCTGCGCCGCCACGATCGCCGCGTCGAACTTCGGTCGGTACGCCTCAGTCGAATCCACCTGGCTCCGAAGAATCTCCGAGTCCAGCAGCGCCTCGGACCACAGCATCGCCCCCACCCGCCGCGCATCCCGCTCCGAGCGGTCGTCCATCCGACCGAACACCTCTCGAGCTACCGCGCGCAGCCCCTCCAGGCCGCCCGGCTCAACCAGCGGCGACATCGGAGCCTCCTCGTCAGCCGCCGATCGGTCGCGTAGCGCCTGCACAATCTCCTTCTTGCTCTTGAAGTAGTTGTAGACCGCGCCCTTCGAAAGCCCCACATCCGCACAGATATCGTCCAGCGTCGTCCGATGCAGCCCCTGCAGTGAAAAGCACCGCAGCGCCGCATCCAGGATCTGCTCCCGCCGCTGCTCCACATACGCATCCGAGACCTTGGGCATCACTAAACTCCATAAAACCGACTGGTCAGTTTATATAACAAACTACCGACCCCCGTCAACCTTCCCGTCGGCATCCCTCCCGATGAGCCCGCACCAACGCGGCCGCTCTAGAGCGGGCTTCCGGTCTGGTTGAACAAGGATGTCCGCCCACCATCGACCACCAGGTCGTGGCAGTTCACGAACCGCGCGGCGTCACTCCCCAGGTACAACGCCGCCTCCGCGATATCGCTCGCCAACCCCGACATCGGCAAGGTCGTCCCCTTCGCCAGGTTTCCCTTGAGCTTCTCCAGCATCGCCGCGTTCTCCTCGTCCGACATCGTGTTCGCCCGCTCCGACCCGCCCCAGAAGATCGGCGTCGCAATCGCCCCCGGCGAAATCACATTCACCCGAATCCCCAGCGGCCCCAGCTCCACCCCCGCCATCTTGCTGTAGTGCGTCACCGCCGCCTTCAGCGCGCCATACAGCAGGTCGCCCTGCCCGTACCGCAGCGCAGCGATGCTTGAGTTATTGATGATCGAGCCGCCGCCACTCGCCTTCATCGGCTCCACCGCATATCGCATCCCCAGCACCACGCTCGACAGCAGCAGATGCACCCCCTCGTCGATCTCCTCCGACGTAATCGAATCCACCGATGTCCGAGTCCCGCTCGCCGCGTTATTGAACATCACATCCAGCCGCCCGAACCGCTCCACCGTCGCATCCACCGACGCCGCGATATCCGACTCCCGAGTCACGTCAGCACGCACATACGCCGCATTCGCCCCCAGCCGCGCCGCAATCCCCGCACCCTTCTCCTCCGACCGCCCGGTGATCACCACCTGCGCCCCCTCGCGGACGAACAGTTCCGCCGTCGCCTCCCCAATCCCACTCGTCCCACCCGTAATCAGCGCAACCTTGCCCTGCAGTCGATCACCCACGATGTACCCCCTACAAACTCCCGAACGACGAATGACGAACGCCGATAGTACGACGCCTCGTGCCCAACCTCACGGGCCGAGCGCGCCCCACCACCCGCTACCATCGAGCCATGACAACCCAACCCCCAATCCAGGTAGGCGACACCGCCACCCGCACCTTCACCGTCACCCCCGAGGCCGTCCGCGACTACGCCCACCTCACCGGCGACCACAATCCGCTGCACTTTGATGAGACCTTCGTCGCCGGCACCCGCTTCCAAGGCCTCATCGCCCAGGGCGGCCTCGCCACCGGCATGCTTCACGCCCTCGTCGCCATGGACCTCCCCGGCCCCGGCACCGTCTTCCTCAAACAGGCGTGGACCTTCCCCAACCCCGCCCTCATCGGCGACACCCTCACCGCCACCGGCACAATCCTCACCTGGCGCCCCAACCGCGCCATGGGCACCATGCACTTCCAAGTCACCAACACCCGCGACGAAACCGTCCTCGAAGGCGAAGCCACCGTCATGCAAGTAGCGCCGACTGACTAGGCTGCGGCGGCGATC
Source organism: Dehalococcoidia bacterium (assembly GCA_018700215.1). Classification (GTDB taxonomy): domain Bacteria; phylum Chloroflexota; class Dehalococcoidia; order UBA2979; family UBA2979; genus JABIST01. Next base: position 5,224 of record JABIST010000196.1, read on the forward strand.
ATCGGATGAGCGTGATCTCGCTCGACCCTTGCCTGGTCAGTCCGTCCGGCAAGCTCATCAGCATCAGTTCGACGCGTATCAGCGGGCTTGTAGGGTCTTCCTCGTCTTCGAATCGCGTCACGACGATCCAGCCGACGAACTCATGTTCCTCGTCGTCGATTTGCTCGATCGTCGACACGCGAAGCACCGCCGAAGTCTCGTCCCCCAGCGGCTCATCGGCGGTGGCCTCGAGCGTCGCGAGTTCGCGCTCGTAGAAGCGCGCCACCGTCAGCGCGGAGCCATCGAAACGGAAGCCTGTTGAGGTGCTGAAGGTATCGCCCGAGCTGCTCATTCCACCGCCAAAGCGGAAGTCCGGTGTCGACCCTTCCGGACGCAACTGTTGGAACTCCCGGAGCAGCTGGGGCTGCACGTATCCGGAGGCTGGCGGCCCGAACGCCTGCGGGTCGCACTGACTGCCGCCCTGACCCAGCCAGTAACGTATCGTCACGTAGCTGCCGCTCTGGCCATCGGGCGTTGCACTCGCGTTCAGGCCGAGCCCGGTGCGGGCCCAGTCATCGAGGCAGAATTGGGCCGTCGGAGTGTCGATCGGAGACAGCGGGTAGTAATCGGGCAGTTCCGGTTGCCACCAACCTGCGGCCTCCGCCGCCGCAATCAGAGACTCGAACGCCACCTCGGGGGCCTGCTCTGTACGGTAGACGGCGGCGCCACTCAAGCCTGGGCTCATCGGGTAGGTGCTGGTTTGACCCCCGAGTAGCGTCGCTCCGGGCACAGCGGGGAATGTTTCCGGAAAGTCTCGCGGCAGTTCGCCAGTTGCGAGCTCGTAGGTTGAGTCGGCACCGAAGCTGCTGAGCCCGATCAGCAGCTGCTTCAACTCGGTATCGTCGCCTTCAATGCGAACGGTGGCTGCGATCGGTGTCGCGGCACGCGGGATCGGCTCCTCATCGTCGCCCGCGAACTGACCTCCGAGCGCGATCCCAGCCACTGATCCAACGATCAGGGCGATCAGCGCAACAACCGCGATGCGAATCCTCGGACTCTGTGCGTCTAGCATTGCTCTGCCTCTCGATCATCGTGGAGGCGCGATGTGGTGGCGTGAGTGTACCGCGAGAGCGACTGCCATTAGCCACCCGTGAGCTGCCCGCGTTCAACCCCACCCTCACTCAACCAGCCGCGAAGCGTCGACGAAGTGCGGAACGCACTTGGGAACGCAACCGCAGCCGCCAACGTCTAACTGCACATGGCAACTCGACGCCCCCGCAGCGACAGGCACTCTCGATGACGACTCCCACCTCCGACGCGCCCTCCACGCTCGATCGTCTCGCCCCCAACCTCTGGCTGCAGCTCGCTGGCTCCGCGGTCGCCCTCGGACTCCTCGCCGACCTGCTCTTCAAGGACGCCGCGCTCGGCCTCAACGCCCCGCTCTGGATCGGCGCCCTCATCGCCGCCTTTGTCCTGGCGGCACGACGCAGCGCGACGCCCATCGGCAAGCTGTCGACCAGCCTGCTCGCCGCGTCGCTCGCACTCTCGATCATGATCACCTGGCGAGCAGCGGACACACTCCAGATCCTCCTGCTCGTCACCTCGGCCAGCCTGCTCCTGCTCGCCCTCGTCGCTCGCGACGACTCGCACGCCCGACGCGCCAGCATCACGCTCTTCTTCGGCAGCCTCCTCGTCGCAGCAATCGCCGCGGTCAAAGGCACGTTCCAGCTGGCAAGCTCCGCCCCCTGGCGCCAGTGGTTCGATCAAGGTGCCCAACGACAAATGCAGTCAGTCGGCCGCGCCGCCCTGATCGCCACCCCTCTCGTCTTCATCTTCGGTGCGCTCTTCTTCGCCGCCGATGCCGTCTTCGAGACCTGGATCAAAGACTCACTCACCTTCGACCTGACCTCGCTACCGGGTCACCTCGCATGGCTGCTTGGCGGAGCCGCTGCCGCAGCGGGTCTGCTCTGGTCCGGCCTCGCCACCCAGCAGGACGCCCCCTCGGGCCCCCGACTCGCCGACGAACGTCGACTGCGCTCCATCGAGACCGGCGTCGTTCTCGGCTCGCTCGTCTCCCTCTTCGCCCTCTTCGTGATCATCCAGGTCCAGTACCTCTTCGGCGGGGGAGAGCACGTACAGGCCTCCACTGGACTCACCTACGCCGACTACGCCCGCCGAGGATTCTTCGAGCTCGTCGCCGTCGCCGCACTCCTCCTACCGGTACTCCTCGCCACCGACTGGGCTCGCGCACGGAACTGGCGCTCTCTCACCACATTCCGAATCCTCGGCGGCCTGCTCGTCCTGCTCCTCATCGTCGTCATCGCCTCCGCCTTCCAGCGCCTCAACATCTACATGGACATCTACGGCCTCACCCCCCTCAGGCTCTACGTCGCCGCTGCCCTCGTCTGGCTCGCGGCCGTCTTCCTCTGGCTCCTCTGGTCCCTGCTCAAGGAACGCCGCGACCAGTTCGTCATCGGCGCCGTCCTCACCGCCCTCGTCGCACTCGTGCTGCTCGTCGCCATCAACCCGCACGCCACCGTCGCCGCCACCAACCTCGCCCGCGCCGACCAGGGTCGAGAGTTCGATGTGCCCCACGCCCTCGGCCTCAGTGCCGACGCCACCCCAACCCTGATCACCGGCCTCGACCTGCTACCCGACGAAGACGCATGCCAGATCGCCAGCACCATGCTCGAACGCTGGGACAACCCGGAGCTCGAACTCCGTTCATGGAACTGGGCCCGCACCTCCGCCCGCGAAGCCGTCGAGTCACATCGCGACGCCCTGCAGGCCGCCTGTAGCTAGTCGCGCTCCCGACCAGCTCCCCAACCCCCCGCCCTCACCCCGCCCCTCACTCAAACAACCGCGAAGCGTCGACGAAGCGCGGGACGCGCCGTCAACCAGGTGCGGAACGCACCGTCGTCCCCGCCTCCCCCCGCAGCGCCGCCTCCACCTCACCAACCGTCGTAATCACCGCACGCCCACCCGTCGCCTCGACGAACTCAATGCAGCTCTCCACCTTCGGACCCATCGACCCCGCCGGACACGCCCCCGAGGCAAGCAGCGCCCGCGCCTCCGCCACGCTCATCCGACGCACCGCTCCCTCCGGCTCCGCCCCGAAACTCTCGAACACCGTCGGCACATCCGTCACGAACACCAGCTCCTCAGCCCCCAACGCCCGCGCCAACATCGATGCGACATAATCCTTATCGACGATCGCCGGCACCGCGCTCCGACCGCCCGTCTCCGACTCCTCCGACAGCGCCACACCCCCGCCGCCACCTGCGATCACATGCCACCGCTCCAGCAGCACTCGAATCGCCTCCAGCTCAACCACCCCCTCCGGCCGCGGCGATGCCACCACCCGCCGCCAGCCACTCCCATCCGGCTGCCGAACAGCCGGGCCATCCACCGGCGCCTCCGCCAACACCGGTCCGATCGGCTTCGTCGGCTCCGCGAGGGCAGGGTCGTCACTGTCGACCAGCACCCGAGTAATCAGCGCCACAGTGCTATCCGCCCCCAGCTCGGCATCCACCGCCTCGCCAATCAGATAGCCAAGCTCCCCCTGCGTTTGCGCGACGATCGCATCGAGTGCCGTCTCGGGCTGCTCTGCCTCAAGCAGCCGCCCAGCCTGCGGCCCATTCCCATGCACGATCAGCAGCCGCTGCCCCGTCCGCGCCAGCGACGCCAGCTCGCGAGCAACCGCCGTCACCGCCTTCCGCTCATCCTCGATCGACTGGCTGCCGCCCGGCGGGCTCAGCGCATTGCCGCCAACGCCCACCACCACCAGCGGCACGGTCGTCCCACCGCTCGTCACGACTTGCCGATGCTCGCCATGAACGCATCCACGTACTCGCTCAGCGAAGGCCCCTCGTCCGGCGCGAATTCGTAGCGTGCCCGAACCACCGGCACCGAAAGCTCCAGCAACCGCTCTAGGTCAATCGGCGTGCCCGATACAACCACATCGCACGGCGTCGCCTCAATCGTCGCCCGCAACGCCGAGAGCTGCTCGTCGCTGTACCCCAGCGCCGGCAACACCGATTGCAGGTGTGGGAACCGAGCGAACTCCGCCGCAATCGCCGCCGTCGCATACGGACGAGGGTCGATAATCTCCCCCGCCCCGGCCG
>JABIST010000118.1 GCA_018700215.1 Dehalococcoidia bacterium
CAGATGGCGCTGCTGGTGTTTGGCGCGGTGATTTTGCAGGCGGTGTTTGTGGTGCTGGGGGTGGTGATTCCAGCGCGCGAGGTGCCGCTTGCGGAGGGTTCGCTTGGTCTGGCGTTGAGCGCGAATCCGGCGTTCTGGTTGCGGGTGGGCGTTGGGTTGGTGTTCCCGGCGGGGCTGGCATGGCTGGCATGGCGGACGGCGCGGATTCGAGGAATGATGTCAGCGACGGGACTGCTTTACCTGGCGCTGGGAGCGCTGCTGGCGGGTGATGTGCTGGCGCGCGGATTGCTGTTCACGACGGGGCAGGCTGTCTGAGTCAGCGGTCTGAACCAGGGCTGATTACGTTCGCGTGGGATCTGTGAATTCGCGAACAATGGGTGTTACCTCGACAGGTACACTGAGCCGAACTGCTTCCCCGCCTCGCAGAGGAGGCGTCCGATGAACGAGCCTCGACTACGGCGCGTCGGACCGATTGTCACTGACCCCACCACTACTTCGGTCCCAGAGCTCGCGCGAATCCGACGCCCGGTTGCAGACGTAATATCTGCAGCGGGTGACGCGAAACAGCTCCGTGCCGATGAAGACGCGGCGCTGGTTGCGGCGCTGGCAACGGATGAAGTGACAGCGCTTGAGCAGCTCTACGACCGCTACTCGGCGCTGGTGTTCTCGATTGCGCTGCGGGTGTTGCACGACCACACGCTGGCGGAGGATGTGACGCAGGAGGTGTTCCTGCGGCTGTGGCGACAGCCGGCATCGTTCGATCCGGAGCGTGGTCGTTTCATTAGCTGGCTGAGTTCGGTGGCGCGGAATCGGTCGCTGGATGAGCTGCGGAAGCTGACACGGCGGCGAGGGGCCGAGGACCAGACCGAAGAGGCAGTGCTGGATCTGCCGGACGAGTCACGAGGGGAAGACCCGCAAGAGGAGGCGATCCTGGCGGAGGAGCGAGTGCGGATTCGGGCGGCGTTGGCGGAATTACCGCCGGCGCAGCGCGAGGTGATCGAACTGGCTTACTTCTCGGGATTGACTCAGGTGGAGATCGCCGAACGGACAGGCGATCCGCTGGGGACGATCAAGACGCGTGTCCGACTGGGGATGCGCAAGTTGCGTGAGGCACTGACCGACTTCGTCGAGCAGTGACCGGGAGGACGCGATGACACCAGAAGAGCGAGAGGCACTACTGGCGTCGTACGCGCTGGGGACGCTGAGCGCGCCTGACATCGAAGATGTCGAGCGGCTGCTGCGGAGCGATCCCGAGGCGGCGGCGGAGGTTGAGCGGTACCGCGAGATTAGTGAGCTGATTGCGCTTTCGGCACCGCTGCGGCGGCCGCCGGTGGCGCTGCGCGAGCGGGTGATCACGGCTGCTCGACGGGGTGGGACGGCGTCGCGGCGTCGATGGCACATTCCGGTGGGGCGGATCTTGCCGGCGGCGGGACTGGCGGCAATGCTGGCGATTGTGACGGTATGGGCGGTCAATCTGCAGCAGGAGTTGCAGGAGCTGCGCGGGGAGACGGCGCTGCTGACGGCGGTGGTGGAGTCCGACGCGAAGCGGCTCGATCAGTTGACCGCGGCTGAGGCGACGCAGGGTGACCGCAGCGTGCGGCTTGAGACACAGCTTCATGAGCAGCAGCTTGCGACGGCGGTGCTGACGGATCCCGAGGCGGTTCAACTTGAGCTATCGCCGACGAGCGCCGCGCATGGGGCGACGGGGAGCTTTGCGTGGAGCGCGTCAGCAGACGCGGCGGTGGGGAACCTGCTGGGGCTGAGTCCGCTGCCGTTTGGCAGTGAGTACCGGGTGGTGCTGTCTGATCGCTTCGGCAACTACATCGCATCGGCGCGTACGCAGGTGGATGAGGTTGGGAACGCGCACGTGACGTTCTCTACTCCACCAGGCTCGCGACCGGCGCTGATTGTGGTGATCGCGACGGACCTCGATGCCGACGAGCGCACGCCTGCGGGGCCAATTGTGCTTGAGGGTAGTACGAACTAGCGGTCGCTCAGTCTTTGGACTCGGCTACGCCGTTACTTGGTCACTCGATTACTCGGATGGATCGGTGGGGACGGCTGTGGGTGCGGCCGTGTCCTCGGTGCTCGTTTCGCCCTCGGTGGGTTCGCTGGCTGAGGTGGGTTCGGCGGGTGGCGGTGGTTCGTCGAGCTTGATTGCGCCGACGTGGCTGGCGGCGATGGCGACCTCCGGGAGTTCACCGCGGAGGCGGCGATCGAGGTACCAGAAGACTTCGCGGGCGAGGGCGGAGATGGGGACGATGAGGAGCAGGCCGACGAGGCCGAAGGCGGCTCCACCGATGGCGAGCATGAGCAGGATCATGGCGGGGTGCATTTCGAGGGCGTTGCCCTGGATCCGCGGCACGAGCAGGACGTTCTCTACTTGCTGGATGATGAAGTAGACGAGCGCGACCCAGATGAACTTATCCGGTTCCGTGGCGGCGATGATGATGAGGCCGGGGACGGCGCCGATCCAGGGGCCGATGATGGGAATTAGCTCTGTCACGCCGGCGAAGAAGCCGAGGGCGAGCGACATCTGGACATCCAGCAGTGTGAGTGCGATGCCGACGGCCGAGCCGACGACGAGTCCGAGGAAGAGCTGTGCTCTGATGTAGCGGCCGATGAGCCGGTCCGCGATCTGCATGAGGTTTGTGGCGTCTTGCTGGAGTGGGTCTGGGATGGCGTTAAGGAAGTTGTTGCCGGCGTAGTGGCGGTCGCGCATGGCGTAGAACATCCAGAACGGGACGATGGCGAAGCCGAAGACGAGGCCGATGGTGCCGGTGACGACGCCGACGGTTCGTTCGGCGAGGGCGGCGGCGGCGTCGGTGGCTGTGTTGAGGGCGTCGTCGAGACCGGCGTCGATGCGGCCCTGTACGTCGCTGGGGACGCGGTCGCGGTAGACCTGGAGCCACTGGTCGAGCTGGTCGCGTGCGGCGTCGACAGTTTCGGGGAGGGTGTCGACAAACTGGGCGACCTGGTCGATGGCGATGGGGATGATCTGGGAGCCGACGAGGAAGAGGGCAGAGGCGATGGCGGCGTAGATGAGGAGCACGGCGAAACCGCGTCGGTAGACGTCGCCCTGGTGGGAGCGGGCGGGGACGACGCGGGCCATGCGATCGACGAGTGGTGAGAGGGCGTAGGCGATTACGGCACCGACGGCGAAGGGGAAGATGGCTCCCAGAGCCTGCGAGGCCAGATAGAGGATGGCGCCCAGCATGGTTAGCCAGAGCGCGATTCGCCAGCGGGTTGCGGTGGTCACTGCTCCACTATGCCGGAATTCGCACTGATTGACAGGTTGGTACTCGTGTCGTGACCATGCATGGATGGCTGTTGCTGATCCGATCGAGCGCACGCTTGCCCTGGGTGGCTACCGGCTGACGGCGCCGCGTCGTGCTGTGCTGGACCGGATGCGAGGGCTGGGCAACCACTTCACGGCGGAGGATGTGCAGCTTGCGGCGCCAGAGGTTGGCCGGGCGACGGTGTTTCGGACGATGAAGCTGATGCGCGATCTGGGGATTATCTGCCAGGTGGTGCTGGATGACGGTGCGACGGTCTATCAGTTGACGGAGGACGATGCGGGCGAGCATCACCACCATGTGATCTGCTCGGGCTGTGGCGAGGTGGCGGAATTCAGCAGCGACGGCCTTGAGGATGTGCTGGGCGATGTGGCGCGTCGCACTGGTTTCGAGATCGACACGCATCGGTTGGAGCTTTACGGCCGTTGTGGCCGGTGCCGCCGCCTCTGATTGGGACGTTCGGCCGTTGACGAGGCAATTGAGACGACGTATCGTTCGGCTTATCGATATCTAGTCTCAATAACGGAAATCCATCGTGCTTCGTCCTCCACTGGTCCTTGCGGTTGTTTCGTTGCTGCTGGTGCTTGCTGGTGGGTGTAATTCGGCGATTGAGCGCGACGGCTCGGAAGTGCGTGTGGTCGCCTCGACGGGGCTGATCGCGGAGTTTGCGTCGACGGTGGCGGGCGATGACGCGATTGTGGTGGGGCTGATTCCGGCGGGGGTGGATCCGCACAGTTTTGAGCCGGCTCCGGCGATTGCG
>JABIST010000422.1 GCA_018700215.1 Dehalococcoidia bacterium
ACGACCCAACGACGCTCCCCGTCTCTTCCAGCGACCGCAATCGCAACTTCACAACGATCGGCGTCACCGTCGACAGCAGCAGCGCCGGCAAGAAAAATGCACTCGCCGTCAGCACCACGATCTCCGCTGGCCCGGCCGCCCGCATCGATGGCCCCAGCGCATCCACGATCGTCGGCGCAGCCAGCACCAGCACACCCGACGCCACCAGCACGGGCCCGAGCAGCCGCCGCTGCGTCCGCTCACTCCGCCGTCACCGCGTCCACCTGGTCAGCCGCCCAGCCGCCCAGCCACGCGCCCGCCGCGATCCCGCCCAGCACCACCCCGATGATCCCGGTGAACGTCTCCAACGTGACGCCCACATAGGGCGCCATCAGCCGCCCCGCCAAAATCTCGAGCACCAGCACACTCGCCGACGTCCCGAACACCAACACCCGCGCCCACAGCAAAGACATGCGCACTAGGGTGCCTCACCCACCGGTCGAGGGACAGCAACTCAAGCTCTAAGCGATATCCGCCTCAGGCACCTTGGGTTTGCGCACCAGCATCACGAGGCCGGCAGCCAGCACCCACGCAGCGCCTACCGCGTAGAACGCCCCGTCGTAGTCGCCGACCTTGTCGAAATAGACCTGCACCAGCAGTGGACCACCCGCGCCGAAGAACAACGTCAGCGGCATCGCCGCACTCCGCACCGACCCCAGGTACCGCCGCCCGAAGTACGACGCCCAGATCATCTCCTGAATCGGGATCTGACCGCCGAGCCCGATCCCAACGAGCACGAATCCTGCGGCCAAGATCGCCGTCTCGTGCGCCTGCGCTGCAAGAACGATCACCGCCATGCCAATCGCAGCCCCCACGAAGCTGAGCGCCGCCAGCAGCTTCGGTGACACGTAGTCCATCAATGAACCCCACAACGGCTTCACCAGTGCGGCGGGTAACGCCACCGCGAACGACAACATCAGCGCCCCCGTCCTGGTGCTGAAACCCGCATCAGTCACGAACGGGATCGTCGTGAACAACATCGTCCCCAGCCCCACGCCCGACACGCCGAACGCCACCACGATCTGATACATCGTCGTCGTCCGCAGCGCCTGGCTCCGCGTCAGCGAGTTCGCGAAGTCCGCCCGTACCATGTCACCCGCCGAGGTCGCCATCTCCTCCGAGGACTTACCGTCTGGATGCAGCCCGTGCTCTTCAGGCGAGCTGCGCATGAAGAACGACACCGGGTAGATCAGCCCCATCGCGATCAACGCCAGCACTCGCCACCCCACACGCCAGCCGTATTCGTCGACGACCGGTGTCAGGATCAGCGGCAGCACCACACCTGCCATCGACACCCCCATCGCCGAGATCCCAATCATCCGACCGCGCCGCTCCACCCACCACTTCGAGAGCGTCACGTTCACCACGAGGTTCCCCACCATCGCCGCACCCACGGTGAACAACAGCCCGCGCAGCAGCATCCACTGCCACAGCTCAGTCACGTAGCTCGTCATCAGCAGCCCGGCGCCGAGGATCGTCGTCCCGATGAACATCATCCGGCGCGCATACCCGCGATCCAGCATCGTCCCCACGAAGATCCCGAAGAACGCCATGATGAAGCGCCCGATCGTCTGCGCCAGCGTGAACTCGGTGCGGCTCCAATCCAGATCGAGCGTCATCGGCTTCAGGAACACCCCGGCCACATACGTCTGCGACCCAGCCGAAATCAGCTGCGCGAGGAAGGCGATCCCCACGATGTAGTAGCCGTAGTAGATCTTGGGCCGTCGCCCACTCTCAGCGGGCGCATCGACAGAGGGCGGAGTTGAAACAGCCAAGCGGCTAGCTCCCAGCGAGGGTGAGCGGCCAGGTGATAGACCGCATTAGACGGCGATCACGCGTGAACGACAAGCGTGATGCAGCCCTCCAGCCACTAAGAATCTGTGAAGTTGGGGCGGCGCTTCTCCGAGAAGGCCGTTGGGCCCTCGACCGAGTCCTGCATCCCCGCGAGGTTCTGCTCCATCGCCCGACCAAACGCATCGGCCTGCAGCGGGTCCATGTAGTAGCCGCGATACAGCGCCTCTTTAATATTCCGCACCGCCCGAGGTGCCATCACCAGCGCCCGCCTCGCGTAATCCATCGCCGTCTCCATCAGCTCGTCCGCCGGCACCACCCGCTGCGCCCAGCCGATCTCGTAGCAGCGCTGCGCCGTGTACTGCGTGTCGCCCCATAGCGACAGCTCCAGCGCCGAACCGAGGCCAAGCTGCCTCGTCATCGGAGCCATCCAGTAGCCGCCGGGCATGTTCCAGCGCACCTCGGCGATCCCCACGCGCGCGTGCTCCGCCATGATTCGGATATCGCACTGCATCGCGTACATGAAGCCGCCTGCGATCGCGAATCCGTTCACCGCCGCAATCGTCGGCTTCCACAGATTCATCCCCTCTGACAGCGGCACAATGTCCTTCCCCTGCCGCGGTGCCCGATAGCCCGGCGGTCGCCCGTCCGCCGACTGCGCCTGCCGCGTCTCCGACGTCGCGATCAGATCCGCGCCCGCCGAGAACGCCTTGCTACCGGCACCGGTCAGAATCGCCACACGCCCCGTCGGATCGTCGCGGAACTCCGCGAATGCGTCGTACAGCGCGTCCGGCAGCCCGTCCCCCATCGAGTTCATCCGATGCGGCCGGTTCATCGTGATCACGTAGATCTGCCCGTCCTCAAGCTTGTCCACCTTCACCACCGGCCCGAACGTCTCCTGCGGAGTGTCCCGTCCGTGCTTCTCCGGGTCATACGTCTCGTACTGCGTCTCAGCCATCGTTCGCTCCCTGCCTCGCTGCCGCCCACCCGAGCGGACCGCCGCAATACTAGCGACCATACGGCGACACCCGCGATGTAGAATCCCGCCGAGCAGGCCGGGACAGCCGTCGACCTCTCGAAGACACCTGGGGGAAGCCATGGAATTCGGATGGACCGACGAAGAGCAAGCATTCCGAACTGAAGTCCAGACCTTCATCAACCAGAACTGGAACGTCGGCACCGGCCACGACTGGGAGCCAACTACCAACCATGAGGCGACCGCCAAATACCAGCAGGCCCTCGCCGACCACGGCTGGCTGACGATGGCGTGGCCCGCCGAATACGGAGGCAAGGACGCCTCCTATATCCAACAAGTCGTCTTCAACGAAGAGAGTGTGCTCGCCGGCTCACCACGCGG
>JABIST010000114.1 GCA_018700215.1 Dehalococcoidia bacterium
GGTCAAGTGTTCACGGCGATGATCGCGCCGATCCTCACCCTCGTTGCGATGGGCATCGGCCTCGGGGGCCTGATCGACAGCGAGGAGCCCGGATTGGGTGGCCTCGATTACATCGAATTCGTGACGCCGGGCCTGCTTGTCGGCAGCGCGGTACAGATGGGCGTGGGTGGTGCCATGTGGCCGGTCAAGGCCGGCCACAAGTGGCTCGGATTTCACCGGGCGATGATCTCATCGCCCCTCACGCCGTGGAACGTGTACGCCGGGTACCAGCTGTGGCTGACGGGTCGCACGATTGCGGTGGCGTCGGCCTTCTTGTTGGCCGGCGCTCTGCTCGGCGGACGCGACGGGGATTCATGCACGACGCGTACTCGGTGGAACTGGACAAGCAAGGCCGCGTGCTGGTGCAGCAGGTGCTGCGCGACGCGATTGAGCTAGAAGGCAAATGCTTCCTGGTTGGCTGTGGCGACTACATCGAGGTGTGGGAGCCGAGCCGCTGGGACGCGGAGTTGGCAGCGGTGGCGGCAGACGAGCAGGAGGACGAGGGATGAGCCGGCTCACCGGATCCCGCGACCGACCGCAACACGTGCCGGTGATGCTGGATGAAGTCATCAACGGACTGGCAGTGCGTCCGGGCGGTCACTACGTGGACGCGACGGTGGGCCTTGGTGGTCACGCCGCGGCGATCCTGGAGGCGGCACAGCCGGGTGGGCGACTGCTGGGCATCGATCGAGACCCGAACGCGCTGGAGCGTGCGGCGGAACGGCTTGCGCCGTTTGGCGACGCGGTGGTGCTGGTACGCGGGAGTTACGCGGATGTGGAGTCGATCTGCGCGGAGCATGACTTCGCGCCGGTTGACGGGATGTTGCTGGACCTGGGTCTGTCTTCGCTGCAACTGGAGCAGACGGGTCGCGGGTTTTCGTTCCAACGGGACGAGCCGCTGGACATGCGGATGGACCCGGACGATGAGTTGAACGCATTCGAACTGGTGAACGAGACGGAGGAAGAGGAGCTGGCGGGAATCATCTGGCAGTACGGCGAAGAGCGCCGGAGCCGGCGGATCGCGCGAGCGATTGTTGGACAACGACCGATCAGGACGACCGGCGAACTGGCCGGTGTCATCGAGCAGGCTGTGGGACGGAGCCGGGGGCGGCGCAACACTATCCACCCCGCCACGTTGACGTTCCAGGCTTTGCGAATTGCGGTGAACCAGGAGCTCATGCACCTGGACGCTGTACTCGCATCGGCCCACGGCCTGCTTGAAGCCACCGGCGGACGACTGGTTGTGATTTCGTTCCACTCGCTGGAAGACCGGCGAGTGAAGGAGTACATCCGCGACCAGAGCAGCGCGCGCCCTCGAGAGCGATGGGGCGCGGAGCCGACGGAGACGCCGCACTGGGAGCGCGTGACGCACCGGGTGTTGAAGGCGAGCGATGCTGAGGTGGCGCAGAACCCGCGAGCGCGATCAGCGCGGATGCGTGTAGCCGAAGCGAATCCGCTGACCGAGGCTGCCTGATGGCGGCGCTGGCCGGCGGTGTTGCGGGCGGGCTTGCAGAACGACGAGGCGAGGCGCGACGCACGCCTGGGACGCGACGCGCGGAAACCGCAGCAGCGGAGCGAGGCGGTGGCTTCGGGCACATCTCGCGGATGTTGCTAGTGGGGCTGATCTTGATGGCGGTGGCGTTCTTCGGGCTGATGCAGGTGCTGCAGACGAGTCAGGTGGCGACCACCGGATTTGAGATGCGCGTGCTGCAGACGGAGCGCACGACGCTGGAAGCGGAGATTCGGTTGCTGGAGGCGTCGATCGCCGAGCAATCGCAGCTTGAACGGGTGCGTGATGAGGCGACGAACCGGCTGGGGATGGTGGAGCCAGAGCGAACGCTCCGGGTGTCCGTTTCTGAGCGGGCACCGGTGGCGGGGCAACGGCACCGCCGCTACGTGGAGCCGGTGACGGAGACCACGACTGAAGCGGCCGCGTGGTGGGAGCCGTTGCTGGAACGGTTACCGGGCTTCAACTAGAGAATCGAATCAGCGAATGCCGACGTCGCGCCGGACGGAACAGCCCGTTCGGCGACGCGTGGCGGGATGGATAGCACCCCGGTGAGTGGTAGCCGACCCGACCACCTGACATGGCGTCACTGGTTCATGGCGCTGCTTGTGCTGTCCTCGTTCGCCGCGGTGACGGTGAAGCTGTACCGGCTGCAGGTGGTAGAACACGACCGCTATCTGCAGGAGGCGCTGATTACGCGCTACGGGACGGCCGAGGTGCCGGCACCACGCGGTGTGATCACCGACGCGACGGGCTACCCACTGGCCGCCTCGGTAGACACGTGGGACCTCTATATCGATCGGTTCCAGTGGCGCGACCGTGAAAAGGCGTCGCTGGCCGCGATTGAGCTTGGCGCCGCACTGGGCCGCGACGCTGACGAGCTGTACGCGCTGGGTACCGACTTCGATACAGGCGACTACCTGGTGATCCGAGACTTTGGCTACCGCGAGGGAGCCGAGTTGCAGGCGCAAGGGCTGTGGGGCGTGCGGCTGCTGCCCTCCGCCGTGCGGCAGTATCCGGAAGGCGACCTGGGGCGCCAGATCATCGGCTACGTGGGAATCGACGGGACTGGGCTGTGGGGAGTCGAGGCGGACTACGACCACCTGCTGCGCGGACAGGCGGGCCGGGTGAGCAGCGAGAGTGACCCGTACGGCCGACCGATTGCGTTCACGGCAAGCACGGAGGCACGCCCGGTGGCGGGCGCGGAGGTGCAACTGACGATCGATCGGTTCATGCAGGCGATCATCGAGCGCGAGTTGGCGGCGGCGTTGGAGCGATACGAGGCGCCGAGCGGTTCGATTCTGGTGATGGACCCGAGGACGGGCGCGATCCTGGCGATGGCATCGCAGCCGAGCACGGGGATCACGGCGGAGGCGCTGGACAACCCCTCGCTGGCTGACCTGGTGCGGAACCGGCCGATGACGGACCTGTACGAGCCGGGGTCCGTACTGAAGACGCTGACGGCGGCGATCGCGCTGGACCTGGGGTTGGTGACGCCGGATTCGACGTATGAGGACACCGGATCCGTGAACATTGGTCCGAACGTGATCCACAACTGGGATTTCCAGGCGTACGGCACGGTATCAGTGCGGGAGTTGCTGCAGCGGTCGCTGAACACGGGCGCGGTGTGGCTGTCGCAGGAGATTGGCGCAGGTTCGTTCTACGACTACTTCCAGGCGTTCGGGCTGGGCGAGCCGACCCACCTGGGTCTCAGCGGTGAGGCCGAGGGGATGATGCGGCTGCCGTCCGACGAGGAGTGGTACCCGGTGGACCTGGCGACGAACTCGTACGGCCAGGGGCTGGCGGCGACGCCACTGCAGGTGCTGACAGCGGTGAACGCGTTCGCGAACGA
>JABIST010000112.1 GCA_018700215.1 Dehalococcoidia bacterium
CCAGAGGAGCTGCATCAGCGGGTTGATGAAGACCTGGATTTCGGCGCCATTTTCATCCCAGCCCTGCATGAAGACGTAGACATCGCGGAGCGGGTTGCCGTCGATTGCGACGATGGCAACGGGTTGGCCGGCGAAGTTGGTGAAGAAGCGCTGACCGGGGTTGAGGGTGGTATTGCCATCGATGGTGATTTGGGCGACTACTTCGGAAGAGATGCCGTTGACGCCGGGGTTGCGTTCGAGGAGGCCGTCGTAGGTGATGGTGTGGCCGCCGACTTCCCATGAATCGCCTGAGGAGACGACGGTGCGGGCTTGCTCCTGGAATGCGTAGGAGGAGAGAGCGGAGATGGCGATCAGGGCGACGCCGATGTGGACGAGGTAGCCGCCGTAGCGCTGTTGATCACGCTCGAAGAGGCTGGCGATCGCGCTGACCCAGTTGCGGCCGCTGGCCCTTCGGACGCCACGAGCGCCGATGGCGAACTCACGAGCGGTGACGAAGAGCACGAGTGACCCGGCACCGATGGTGGCGAGCGCGAAGAGGTCTCGCATGCCGAGGGCAACCAGCACGACGAGGGTGAGGGCGAGCGCGATCAGGGGCGTGCGGAGCCGCCTCCGCAGCAGACCAGGGGAGGCGCGGCGCCAGGGGAGGACGGTGCCGAGGGTGAGCAGCAGCAGCAGCGCGATCCAGAGCGGGCCAGCGACATCGTTGAAGAACGGCGGGCCGACGGTGATGCGGACGCCCTTGATCAGCTCGGAGAAGACGGGGAAGAGGGTGCCTCCGAGGATCACGAGGGTGATGGCGATGAGGACGTAGGTGTTGAGGATGAGGCCGGTCTCGCGCGATGCGAACGAATCGAAGTCGTGGTCGGCCTGGAGTCGCGGCCAGCGCCAGACGAGGAGGACGACGGAGGCGGCGATGACGATGCCGAGGAGCACGAGGAAGTACGGGCCGACCTCGGACTGGGCGAACGAGTGGACGGATGCGACGAGTCCACTGCGGACATTGAAGGTGCCAAAGACGGCGAGAGCGAAGGAGGCGAGGACCAGGGTGAGGTTCCAGCCTTTGAGCATGCCGCGACGCTCCTGGACCATCAGCGCGTGGAGGAACGCGGTCATGGGGAGCAGGGGCAGGATGGCGGAGTTCTCGACAGGGTCCCAGCCCCAGTAGCCGCCCCAACCGAGCACGGTGTAGGCCCACCAGGCACCGAGGAAGTTGCCGATGCTGAGGACGAGGAACGAGAGCAACGCCCAGCTTCGGGCGTGACGCACCCAGGCGGCGTCCAGCCGGCCGGCGAGCAGCGCGGCGGCACCGAGCGTGAAGGGGACTGCGGTGCTGACGAGGCCAGCGAGCAGTGCGGGGGGGTGGATCAGCATGCCGCTATCGACCAGCAGCGGGTTGAGCCCCTGGCCATCGAGCGGCGTGATGGGGCTGATGCGGAAGGGGGAGGCGAAGAAGACGAGCGCGATCAGGAAGGCGAGGAGCAGCACGCCCATGGTGGCGATGGCGTGCGGTGCACCCCACGGGATGTGTCGGAGGGTGGTGAGCGTGAACGCGCCGAGGAAGAGCGAGAGCATCCACGTCCAGTACAGCAGCGAGCCTGGCTGGCCGCTGTAGATGGACGCCCACTTCATCCACGGTTGCATGTCGCTGGAGGAGACCGAGGCGACATGGGCGATGGAGAAATCGTTCGCGAGCAGGGCGTATGCGAGGACAAGGACGGCGAGCGTGGTGAGGGCGGCGGTAGCGACGATGGCGCGGCGGGCGGCGAGCAGTATCCGAGCAGAGCCGATGCGATGCCCGTAGATGGCAGCGACGATCGCGAAGACTGAGCAGGCGAGGGCAGTCAGCAGCGCGGATGAGCCGAGGGTCGCGGTGATGTTCACGATGATCCCTCCCACAACTCAGCTCGAACCGATCGCGCGGTCAGTCTGGGACCAAGTTCGCGCTGGGCGAGTCCGGTGGGGGTGTATCGGCGAAGAATTCGTTTTCGTGCTTGATGATGACGCTGCTGGCGCTCAACTGCTCCGCGTCGCCATCGAGTGTTCCATCGATGACCACGAAGGCACCTGCGGTGAAGAGATTGGGGACGATGCCCTGGTAGGTGATGGCGATGCGCGAGCCATCTTCGCCTTCGATGTCGAAGGCAACCGGGCGGCCGTTCTGTTCGACGATGGTGCCGTAGACGACGCGTCCGCCGACGCGCCAGCGGCTGGTGTCGCCCTCTTCGATCTGCTCGAGGAACTCGTGTGGTTCCACGTAATAGGAGATGTCACCGGATGCGGCACGCCAGGCGAGAGCCCCGATGGCGAGCGTGGAGATGACGAGGAGAAGTAGCAATCGATTGCGGTTGCTGGAGAACGGGCCACGGCGGCCTGACTTACCAATGGAGGTCGAAGTCACGTGGTGCTCCTTGCGGCCTTCGTCACGATGGCGGCTCGATCTCCGCGAGTCGCTCGCGGAATGCGTCCTCGCTCAGTTCGCCGATGTACTTGGCGTTCACCTCGAGCCCGGGCAAGAGGAAGAATGCCTCTGGCACCGCATATACACCGTAATCGAGGTACGTCTCGCCGTCGTCGATCACGGTTGGGAAGGTGATGTCGTGACGCTCAATGAACGCGCGTGCTTCGGCTTCGACGTTCCAGATATTGATGCCCACGAAGGTGTAGCCGAGCGCCTCGTACTCCGGCCAGAGCGACTGAATCATTGGTGCTTCTGCTTCGCAGGGGGCGCACCAACTGGCCCAGAAGTAGACGAAGACGGGGCCGCTGGCGTGCTCCGAGAGGACGAAGGTCTGCCCCTCGAAGGTGGGTAGTGTGAAGTCGGAGGCGGTGTCGAGGGAGGTGTTGGCGCGGCCGAGTGCGTCGTTGCCAATGTCACGGGACATGGCGAACGCGAGCACGGCGACGAGTAGGATCGCCGCCGCGCCAACGGTGGCCACAAGCAGTCGAGTGGTCTGCCCTCGCAACATGGTGAGCTGAGGCTACGGGGGGTTCAGATGGGGTTCAACGCACGCACGTGGTAGATGAAGGTGTAGTAAAGAATTGATCAACTTGCTTGACCACAAGCTGAGGGCACTGATATTTCCTTTTACGGGCGATGGTCGAACGGGACCCATCGTCGGGGACGAATGTCCCACAATCTGGAAGACTTGCCTGGTTCGCGGAGGCATCGTTTGCGACCTTCAGCGCGCGCCCTAACA
>JABIST010000276.1 GCA_018700215.1 Dehalococcoidia bacterium
CCGCAACGTGTCCGCGTCCGGCGTCTCGCCGCCCGCAATCTGCTGCAGCGTCCCCTTGCCCGTCGCCTGCCGCTCCTCGTAGGAGGCCTTCACCGCCTCCTCGTACCGGTTCGGCGCATCCACATTCGCGAACCGCTGTCCGGCGAAGAACGAATGCGCGCCCGCACCCATCCCCAGGTAAGACTCCGCCTGCCAGTACACCAGGTTGTGCACGCACCGCCGCCCCGGCTTCGCCCAGTTCGAAATCTCGTAGTGCTCGTATCCCGCCTCGCGTAGCCGCCCCCGAGTCCACTCGTACTGGTCCGCCGCCACATCCGGGTCCGGCTCCGGCAACAGCCCCTTCTGCACCCGGTAGTACAGCGCCGTCCCCGGCTCCACGCTCAGCGCGTAGCAACTCAGATGCTCCGGCGAAAACTCCAGGATTCGCTCCAGCGTCTGCTGCCAGCGCTCCAACGGCTGCTCAATCAATCCAAAAATCAGATCCAGGTTCAGATTGTCGAACCCCGCCGCCCGCGCCGCCGCAACCGCCTCCACCACCCGCTCCGGCGAGTGCTCACGCTCCAGCAGCTCCAGCTCGTCAGGCTGCATCGACTGCACACCCATCGACAGCCGGTTGATCCCCAGCTCCCGCATCCCCACCAGATGCTCCGCGCTCAGCTCCGTCGGATTCGCCTCCAGCGACCACTCCGCATCAGCCGCCACATCGAACCGCTCCCGCACCGCCCCGATGATCCCCTCGAGGTCGTCCAGCGACGTCAGACTCGGCGTCCCCCCACCAAAGAACACTGAGTGCACTTCCAGGTTGTTCGCCGCCGGCGCCCACAGCTCAATCTCGTGCATCAGTGCTGGCGTGTAATCCGGTACCAGGTGGTCCAGGTTCTCGTACGAATTGAAGTCGCAATACCCGCACTTCGACGAACAGAACGGGATGTGCAAATACAGCGCCAGCGACCCCTTCGAGGTGTCAGTCGGGCTCTGCGAGTCAGCAACAGTCGGAATCTGCATCATCGAATCAGACTACCAGCCACACACCCTCAGATCGTTGCCACGCCCGCACACACCACCCTGCGCCGCGAGTACCATCACACCAACATCACGAGGCGACCCCACACACACTGCACTACATAAGGAACGACCGCATGCCCCTCACCCCCGACCAGGACCAGTACCTCCGCGACCACTCCCTCGCCGTCCTCGGCACCGGTCGCCGCGATGGCTCACCGCAACTCTCGATGATCATCTACGACTACGACGGCACAGACCTCGTCATCTCCGTCACCAGCGACCGCGCCAAGTGGAAGAACGCCATCCGACAGCCCAACGTCGCCCTCCTCGTCCCAGACGGCCGACGCCAGCTCATCGTCTACGGCGCCGTCACCGGCATCGAAACCGACCCCGACCGCTCCAACGGCACCAAGCGCATCCGCGCCCGCGCAGGCCGCCCCTTCGAAGGCGAAGACGCCGACCTCACCAAGGAACTCGACGAAGCAAACCGCGTCATCCTCAACTTCACCCCAGACCGCGCCTTCCTGAACGACTGATGCGCGTTTGGCTCGTAGCTGCGCTGGCCTCACTCCTGCTCGCGTCTTGCAGCGGCGCCGAGTCACCGGTCGCAACTTCTACGCCGCCGGCAGCGAATACGCGGTCACCAGAGGACTTCGCACCGGGGAGCTACGTATTCATTGACCAGGCCACCAACGCGTACTTCGATGTTGAGCTGGAACCGTCGCTTCGACAGTTCGGCAACTTCCTGATCGCTGTTCCCGGCGGCGGTCTCTTCATTCCCGATGGCCCGGCGACGGTGACGAAGCAAGCACCGCGAATCACGCTCGTCACGTACGAGGGTCCGGCCCGCTTCGACCGAGATCCCGTCTTCAATTCATACATAGGGCTGGACTGGGACTACACCGCAAACCTCAGTACGAACGCGCTCGAAACCGGTCAGATTCAACTCGTCGCGATCGTCGACGAAGTCGATGTTGAAGCCCGCGTCACTCTCACATTCGAGGGGCACCACTTCGAGCTGAACCACGAGCATCCTCCCCGAAACGCCGACGAGATACTCGCCGACATGACGGTCGCCATGGCGCGCGGCGATTGGGCAGGGTTGTACGAATACCTGAACCCGGTGGACACAGAGTCGCTTTCCTTGGACGAATTCGAGGATGACATGGACGAGCTGGTTGCAGCCTCTGGTCCGATCGAGAGCGTCGAGGTCGTGTCGAGCGTCGACTATTCCACATCGAGGCTAGCTGGTTTCCACGGGGCGACGGTCGACATCAAGATTGTCCAACACGACGGCACCACCGAGACGATCAGTTGGGCTCGGGTGCGCATGATTTATAAACGAGACGCCTGGCGCATCTCCGACCTAGTTCCGCCCGAGAGGATCAAGGACAGTGAGCCGCCGCTCCCCCAGTCGGACCGGTCGGAGTGAGCGGACCCTCAGGCGGCGCGACGGGAACCCCCGCCGCGCCGCTTGCCATCGAGGTTGCTCAACCACCGATCTAGGAAGCGATCCCCCGAGCCATTTCCTCCTGGTTCATCACCGGCAGAATCTCCAGTTCGGCATTCAGCTCCGCGAACAGCGGCTCAGTCACCCGAGGAATCAGCGATGAATCCTCCAGATCGAGGAACAGCATCATCGTTCGCTTGCCATCTTGCGGCCCAAAATAGGCCGCCTCCGGCGTCGCCGTCTCGCTGATCTTCGCGATCACTCGACGCATCGTCCCGTCCTGGATCGCCCGGGTCCCGGTCTCCGCATCAATCTGCGCCTTCAGCAGCACTCGCATGATCATTCCCCTCCCGTCGGACCTTCCTTCAGTCGAAGCTCCGAGCACCTGACTCGTTGATGTCGGGAGTATAGGACGCAAATGTAGCGTAATGCAACACTGATGTTGTGTAGCGAGTCATGATCGTCTCGTTTACCATGGAGCGCGATGACCAACACCAACTCCCGCCCCGTCGATCCCCGCATCGAGCGCACCCGCCAGGTTGTGCTCGCCGCCGCCCTCGAGCTGATCAGCGAGACCGGCTTCGCCCGCGTCACCATCGAGGCCATCGGCGAGCGCTCCGGAGTCGCCCGCTCCACCATCTACCGACACTGGAAGCAGCTCCCGGACCTGATGCTCGATGCGCTCGCCGCCGGCATTGAGCGCTCCACCCCACCCGACACCGGCGAACTCCGCTCAGACCTCATCGCCTTCGTCACTGAACTCACAGACCTCATCACCTCCGACGAATTCAGCCAGATCGCCATG
The DNA here is from genome assembly GCA_018700215.1 of Dehalococcoidia bacterium. Classification (GTDB taxonomy): domain Bacteria; phylum Chloroflexota; class Dehalococcoidia; order UBA2979; family UBA2979; genus JABIST01. Next base: position 3,261 of record JABIST010000276.1, read on the forward strand.
GCGCTCATCGTCGAATCGCACCGTGACCCCGCCATCGCCGAACTCCACTCTCGATTCCTCCGAGGTAGGCAGCAATTCACCATCGCCGCCATCGAGCGCGGCATCGAGCGCGGCGAACTCCCCTCCACTGTCGATGCCCCGCAGATGGCCGCGGACCTCGCCGCCCCGGTCTTCTTCCGCGCCCTCATCCAGCACGTACCGATCGACGAGGCTTTCATCGACCAGCACGTCGAC
>JABIST010000191.1 GCA_018700215.1 Dehalococcoidia bacterium
CATCTTCGCGACCGAACCCCACGGCGGCCGCTAGCACCCACCCACTTGGCACGCTGACCGACTGACCCGCCCACCCCTCCCCCGCTATGGTGCACCGCACATCACCCGCCACCCACCGAGGAACACCGCACCATGCGCGTCGTCGAAATCAGCGATCGAGAAGAAGCCGCCGCCTACGCGGCCAAGCTGCTCGCACGCTGGGGTTCCGAGGTCGTCAAGGTCGAGTCCCCCGCCCGCACCCCACCCCCCGAGGCCGACGACCGCTACCTCAACGGCGGCAAGCGTCGCCTCTCCCTCGACGTCACCACCTCCGAGGACCGCGACACACTCGCCGCCCTGATCGCCGACGCCGACATCGTCATCACCGACCACTCCCCCGCAGACACCGAGGCGTGGCAGCTCCTCACCCTCGGCGGCGGCTCAGCCGTCCGCGTCTCCATCACCCCCTTCGGCCTCTCCGGCCCCTACCGCGACTACCCGGCCACCGCCTCCACCCTCCTCGCCATCGGCGGCTACCCCTTCCTCTCCGGCGACATCGGCCGCGAGCCGCTCACCTTCCCCGGCCGCTACCCCTACTACCAGGCCGGCACCTACGCCTACACCGCCGCCGTCGCCGCCCACCTCCGAGGCCGCGACGAATCCGCCCTCACCACCATCGAGGTCTCCGTCCTCGAAACCATCACCAGCCTTCACCAGTTCACAGACACTCTCTGGACCCAGGACCGCATCATCCGCAGCCGCCACGGCAACCGCTGGGAAAACCTCTGCCCCACCACCATGGTCGCCTGCGCCGATGGCTGGGTCGCCATGAACATCATCCCCACCTTCTGGGCCCAGTTCGCACTCATGCTCGGCCGCCCCGAACTCGCCGACCACCCGGACTACGCCGACAACGCCCAGCGCATGGAGCGCTGCCCCGAGATCATCCAGATGATGGTCGACGCCTTCGCGAACATGGATCGCGCCACCATCCTCCGCGAGGGCCAGGAGACCTGGCGCGTCCCCATCGGCTCCCGCCTCACCCTCGGCGAAACCATCGAGGACGCCCACCTCACCATCCGCGACTTCTGGCGACCCTTCGAGGGCGATAGCGACGACGGCCCCCTCACCCCCGGCACCCCCTTCCGCTACGACGACGAGCCGCTTCCCCTCGAACACCTCCCCCGCGCCCGCGAGGACGCCGCCACCGTCGTCTGGACCACCGACCGCCGCCCCGCGACGAACGCCACCGCCACCGCCCCCGCCCACCGCCCGCTCGAGGGCGTCCGCGTCGTCGACCTCACCCGCATCTGGTCCGGCCCCCTCTCCACCCGCATGCTCGGCGAACTCGGTGCCGAGGTGATCAAGATCGAAGCCCCCACCGGCCGCGGCCCCCTCAACCCGCCTGTCCCCGAGGGCTCCGAACCTGTCGAGCACCCCTGGAACCGCCAGGCTCTCAACAACAAGCTCAACCGCAATAAGAAGAGCCTCGCCGTCGACCTCAAGACCGAACTCGGTCGCGAACTCTTCCTCCAGCTCGTCGCCGAGTCCGATGTTGTCATCGAGAACTTCAGCGCTCGCGCCATGCCCAGCCTCGGTCTGGACTACGAGAACCTGAAGAAGACCAATCCCAACATCATCTACGTCGCCATGCCCGCCTTCGGCCTCACCGGCCCCTACCGCGAATACGTCGGCCTCGGGCCCAGCATCGAGCCGCTCACCGGCATGGACGCCCTCATGGGCTACGGCCCAGACGAGCCCCGCATGTCCGTCCAGGCCCTCACCGACGCCATGTCCGGCACCGTCGCCGCCTCAGCAGTCGTCACCGCCCTCGAGCGCCGCACCCGCGAGGGCAAAGGCGCCTTCATCGAACTCTCGCAACACGAATGCGGCATCCTCCACTTCGGCGAGCAGTACATCGAGCGCCAGCTCACCGGCGAAGAGCCCGAGGTGAACGGCAACGCCCACCCCAACCATGCCCCCTGGGGCGTCTACCGCTGCGCCGGCGACGACCAGTGGCTCACCCTCGCCGTCACCTCCGAGCAGCAGTGGACCGCCCTCGCCAATCTCGCCGCCCACGGCTGGGCAACCGATCCGGCGTTCGCCACCATCGAGGCCCGCCTCGTCAACCGCGAAGCGCTCAACGCCGCCATCGAGGCGTGGACCACCACCCTCAACAAGCTCGACCTGATGCACCAGCTCGCAGCCGCCGGCATCCCCGCCGGTGCCGTCAATTCATCCCCCGAGTGGCTCACCGAGCCCCACCTCACCCAGCGCGGCTACTTCTTCGCCGTCGACGAACTCGACGCTGGCCCCCAGAGCTACGATGGCTCACCGCTCCACCTCAACGGCACCCGCGGCTATGACGACTGGCGCCGCGCCCCCGGCCTCGGCGAACACCGCCACGAGGTCGTCGAGCAGATCCTCGGTCGCCCGCCCCAGGACACCGCCACCCTCTACGCCGAAGGCATCATCGCTGACCGTCCGCCCGCCTGAGCTGCCCCCAGCGCACCGCCGCCCCCATCGGTTCGGGGTCCTACATTGCGATGACCACGTGAAATTCTGACTTTTCTGATCGGCCTCCGGAATCAACTCGACGCTACCTTTCTTTCACAGTCCTGACAGCAGCGGGGACGGCTGCCGTAACCATCCAGACCAACGAGTCTGAAGAGCGTGGAGATCGCGTGTCAGCAGCATCGGGTGACTTCAGTCCTGACTTCTCTCGCATGCTTGGGTGCAACCTGCGCGACTGGCGACGCTTCCGAGGACTCGCCGTCGACGACCTCGCCCAGCGTGCCGGCACCACCTCCGAGATACTCAGCAGCTACGAGGCCGGCGACACCGGCATCGACTCCAACGTCCTCTTCGAACTGCTCTCCGTGCTCGATGTCAGCCTCCACGAGCTGATCACCAGCCCTGGCCCCGCGGACCGCGGCGGCAGCGCCATCACCCACATGCGACCCACCGAGGACAAGCCCACCTCCGAGGCGTAGCGCCTCAGACCACCGCGCTACCCGGCTCCGCCCTCGCCCAGCAGATGCTCCCGACAGAACGCCGCGATCCGCTCACCCATGTCCAGCCGGTGCGGCAGCTTCTGAATCCCGTGCCCCTCCTCCGGGTACACCACGTACTCCACAATCCCCTCGTTTCGACGAACCGTATCCACGATCTGCTCCGACTCCTCCTGCGGCACCCGCACGTCGTGGTCTCCCTGGATCACCAGCAGCGGCGTCTGAATCTCCCCCGCCCGATGAATCGGCGAAATCGTCCGAAGAAACTCCGGATCCTCCCCGTACTCTCGCGCCCGATGCTTCCGGCGCCACGGCCCGGTGAACTTCAGGAACGTCTCGAAGTCCGCGATCCCGAACAGGTCGATCGCCGCCCCCCACCGCTCCGGCGCCTCCGTGATCGCCGCCAGCACCATGAACCCGCCGTACGAACCCCCCATCACCCCAATCCGTTCCGGATCGATCTCTCCGGTCCCCGCCAGCCACTCCGTCGCCGCGATCAAATCCCGCACCGAGTCCATCCGCAGCTCAACGTCGTCCGCGTGGCAGTACTCCTTCCCGTACCCCGTCGAGCCGCGCACGTTCGGCACCAGCAGCGCCACCCCCTGCGTCAGCAGATAGTGCGGCGCCGAGTACCGACCCCACAGCGCCGGTCGGCTCTGCCCCTCCGGCCCGCCGTGCACCAGCACCAGGCACGGCACCCGCTCACCGTCCGCTGCCCCACCTGCGCCCCCGTTCGGTGCAACCGAGGTCGGCCGGTAGTAGAACGCCGGAATCTCCCGCCCCTCGAACGATGTGTAGCGCACCAGTTCCGGCTCCGGCAGCGCGTCAACGTCGACCGCCCCGCTCGCGCTCGCCGACAACCGCCGCGCCACGTCCGTCCCCACTTCCGCGATCCACACGTCCGAGAGGTGCCGTGGCCCCTCGAACGTGAACGCCAGCGCACCCCCGTCGCCCCGCCACGATGGCGTGCTCACAATCCCCCGCGCCGGCAACGCCGGTAGCTCGATCGGCACCCCCAGAAACCCATCCGCGCCAACCTCATGCGCCTCGATCCGCGAGTACCCGTCCTCATTGATCACCAGCGCGATCCGCGACCCGTCCGATGACACCGTCGCCGCCTCGATGTCCCAGTCGTACTCCGCCAGATACTCCCGCGCCCCGCTCGTCCCACCAATCCGCGCCAGCCCGACGAACTCCCGCCCTTCGTCGCTCAGCACCAGCAACGTCCCCTCCGAGGTCAGGTGCAACGCCGTCCACTGCGAGGCGCGCTCCGCGCTCGCCTCATGCTCCGTCACCCGCCGTACCTCGCCAGCCGCCGCACCCGACTCGTCTAGCGCCACCACGAACAGATCGTTGTCCCCCGGCAAGTCGAGGTTCGGCCGCCCGATCTGCAGCGAACGCCCATCCGCCGCGAACACCCCCGCTCCGTTCATCCCGTCCTGCTGATAGACGAGGTGCTCTGCCCCCGTCTCCACATTCAGCACATACACGTCGAAGAACTGCCGCGCCCGCTTGTTCGAGCCGTACGACACCAGCCGCCCGTCCACCGACCACGACCCGAAGTTGTGAATCACACCCGGTGCCGAAGCCAGCGCCCGCGGTACCGCACTATCGAGGTCGATCAAGTGCAACTGAAACTGCTCATCCCCGCCGTCGTCCGCGATGTACATCAGCTCGTTGTGCCCCGGCCGCATCGCCAGCCCGTACGTCACCCCACCCGTATCCGTAAGCTGCCGCGCCACCCGACCAGCCCCGCCATCCGCGGCGTCCACCACGAACGCCTGCGACACCCCCGGCCGGTTCCACCGAAACGCCACCCGCGCCCCATCCGAGGAAAAGCGCGGCTCCAACGCCGTCTCCACCCGCACAAAATCCTCGACCGTCGGCTCACCCATCGCACACTCCGCTTCGCTCGCACCAGCTCGCGCGGATTATCGCGATTCCACCCGAACTCTGCTGAGAAGGGCTGGCTTCGCGACGGTTGGAGCCTCAGTCCCGGCCCAACTTCTCGGTCCGGACTAATCCTGCGCGGGGTCGAAGGGGGCCCCGCGCGCCAGCGCTCGTGAAGTTACAGCCCCCCTTCAGATATGACGGGCGGGCGGGTGGGATCAATCAATGTTTCGTCGCCAATGCCGAAGGCAACCCTCAACTCACTTCAATCGCTTGATGTGAAAACAAAACGCCGTTCAGCAGGCGCGAAGCGTCAAGAACGGGTCGAAGGCCCTACCCCCCCCAGGTGATCCCCGCGCAGCACCTCAATCAGCGTCAGCCCGCTCGCCTCCCACTCTGCGGCGCACGCCGTCCCCACATACCGCAGATGCCACGGCTCGTAGATGTAGCCCGTCGTCTCCTCCTCGCCCGGCGGATAGCTCAGCGCGAATCCAAACTCCGCGAGGTGCGCGTGCAACCAGATCCCCTCCGGCGTATCGCCCAGCGCCTGCGAAAGCTGCCAACCCACCGCTGCGCTCGTCACATCGACAGTCTGGCCGAGCTGATGCTCCGAGTGCCCCGCACGCGCACTCTCCCGCTCCGCCTCCGCCTCTCCCACCTGGCTCACCCAGTACGCGAACGTCGCCACTTGCGTCTCGTACGAGCGGTACGACGAACGGACAACCACCTCGTGCCCGGCTGCCGAGGCCGCATCCAGCATCGCCATCAGCGCCTCCGCCGCCTCCGCAATCAGGTACTGCTCCGTGTACCCCGCCAGGATGTACGCCAGCGGCAACTGCACCACCTCCGGCTCATAGCCGTCCGGCAGCGCCTGCTCCTTGTCCGCGCGCCGGATCAGATGCTCCGTACCGTCGTTCACCATCGACTGCACACAAGCCGTCACCGGTTCCGGCTCGGCCGTCGGAGTCGATGGAGCCTCGGTCACTACCGCAGTCGGCTCCGAGGTCGGTTCGGCCGTCGGTTCCGGCGTCGCCTCGTCATCCCCACCACACGCGACGAACAGCAGCGCGCCGATCACCACCACCAACCACCCGAAACGTCGCATCCGGACCGCCATCCCTGCAGTACCCGGCCCGCCCGCATCCGAGGCGTGGACCTCCTACAAGGGAAACGCGAATCGCCTCCCCTGACCAGCGAAGATCCCCGTCGGGATCGGCTAGCATCTGACTACCGAGCACCAGAGGAGTCATCGATGGTCGTTCCCGTCAGCCAGCGCGGATACCAGCGCCCCGAGCTACTCGCCGAGACCGACTGGCTCGCCGACCACCTCAGCGATCCGAACGTCCGAGTGCTCGACGTCCGTTCCGAGGACGACTACGCCGCCGGTCACATCCCCGGTGCGCTCCATCTCGGCTTCAACATCGGTGGACTTCGCACCGACCCCGGGATGCCTGATCCCGCCGCATTCGCCCAACTCGCCGGTGGCTTCGGCATCGACGAAAACGTCACCGTCGTCCTCTACGACGACCGCGGCCCCACCGCCGGTCAGGCGGCCTGGGCCTTCCGCTACTACGGCCACGCCGCCACCCGCTTCCTCGATGGCGGTCTAACGAAGTGGCTCGCCGAAGAGCGCCCGCTCTCCACCGAGGTCCCCTCGGTCACCGCTCGCACCTTCACCCCGCACCTCGACGAACGCACCTACTGCGACCTCGACCAGGCGAAAGCCGCCATCAATGACCCCGCCGTCGTCGTCTGGGACACCCGCACCCTCGAGGAGTTCGAGGGCACCCTCGCCCGCGGCAACCCCGAGGATCGCCTCGGCCACCTCCCCGGCGCCGTTCACCTCGACTGGGTCGAGCTGCTCGATGCTGATACCAGGACCTTGAAACCCGCCGAGGAACTCACCCCTCTCCTCGCCGCCCACGGCATCACCCCCGAGTCCGTCGTCGCCGCCTACTGACAGAGCGGTGGGCGCGCGGGTCTCGCGGCTTTCATCCTCGCCATCCTCGGCTACGACAACGCCTCCAACTACGCCGGCTCCTTCAGCGAGTGGTCCCGCCAGCCGGACGCCCCCGTGGAGCGTTAGCGACACTCGCGGAGAACCCGTGGAGCGTTAGCGACACTCGCGGAGAACCCGTGGAGCGTTAGCGACACTCGTGGAGAACCCGTGGAGCGTTAGCGACACTCGCGGAGAATCCGTGGAGCGTTAGCGACACTCGTGGAGAACCCGTGGAGCGTTAGCGAGCCTCCCCGCGGACAGAGCGCATCGTCGCGGTTCGATACCCTGCGTGTTCACGACTAACGACGATCAACTTCCGAGGTGAACCCATGCCCCTCCAGCTCCGCTCCACCATCACCAGCGACGGCGACCTCCAGCTCACCCTCGTCGACATCGAAACCCCCGCCCCCGCCGCCGACGAAGTCGTCATCCGAGTAGAAGCCACCCCCATCAACCCCTCGGACCTCGGCCTCCTCCTTGGTCCCGCCGACATGGCCCGCGCCGAGCGCTCCGGCACCGCCGAGGTCCCCATCGTCACCGCCCCCGTCCCCCCGGCACTCCTACCGATGGCTACCCCCCGTTTCGATGAGTCGATGCCCGTTGGCAACGAGGGCGCCGGCACCGTCGTCGAGGCCGGCTCCGATCCGGAGGCCCAGGCCCTTCTCGGCACGACCGTCGCCGTCCTCGGCCGCGAGATGTACTCGCAGTTCCGCGTCGTCAAAGCCGCCGACTGCCTGCGACTCAACGAGGGCGCCACCGCCACCGAAGCCGCCTCCTGCTTCGTCAACCCGCTCACCGCGCTCTGCTTCCTCGAAACCATGCGCCTCGAAGGCCACACTGCCCTCGTTCACACCGCCGCCGCCTCCAACCTCGGCCAGATGCTCCAGAAGATCTGCACCGCTGACGGCGTCGACCTCGTGAACATCGTCCGCAAGCCGGAGCAGGTCGCGCTCCTCAAGTCGATCGGCGCGAAGTACGTCGTCGACTCAAGCACCCCGACGTTCATGGAAGACCTCACCGCTGCGCTCACCGAGACCGGCGCCACCCTCGCGTTCGACGCCACCGGCGGTGGCCGTCTTGCCAGCGACATCCTCACCTGCATGGAGGTCGCCGCCAGCGCCAACGAGCCCGGCTTCAGCCGCTACGGCTCCACCACCCACAAGCAGCTCTACATCTACGGTGGCCTGGACACCTCCCCCACCGAACTCCGCCGCGCCTACGGCATGGCCTGGGGCATCGGCGGCTGGCTGCTCACCCCCTTCCTCCCCCGCATCGGTCCCGAGGCCACTCAGCGCCTCCGCCAGCGTGTCGCCGATGAACTCACCACCACCTTCGCCAGCAGCTACGCGAAGGAAATCTCCCTCGCCGAGGCGCTAGACCTCGAAAACATCGCCGTTTACAACCTGCGCGCCACTGGCGCGAAGTACCTCATCAACCCCAACAAGGACCTCTCCTGAGACAGAGTCTTGATAGGTGCCCCCGCCGCGACGTACAGTGCTGTCCTGTACGACTTCCCCCCGAGGCGATCCGAGGACCCTATGGCCGTTGATTTCCCAACTTCGATGCTCATCGAGCAGATGGCGGCGGCTGGCCGCCCACCCCTCCACGAACTCTCCGTCGAGGAAGCCCGCGCCCTCGGTCCCGCGATGATCGAAACGCAGGGCCCCGGCCCTGAGATGGCCCGCGTCGAGGACCACTCGATCCCCGTCGAGGGCGGCGAGATCCAGCTTCGCCTGCTCGACCCGAAGCAGCAGACCCGCGGCGTCATCGTCTGGTACCACGGCGGTGGCTGGGTCATCGGCTCCGTCGCCGAATCCGACACCCTCGGCCGCAAGCTCGCCGAACGCACCTCCTGCGCCGTCGTCCTCGTCGAGTACCGCATGGCGCCCGAGCACCGCTACCCCACCGCCGTCGATGACTCCTACGCCGCCCTCGAATGGGTCAGCGAGCATCTCGAGGACATCGCTGGCACCACCGATCTGCCCCTGATCGTCGGCGGCGACAGCGCCGGCGGAAACCTCTCCGCCGTCATGGCCCAGCGCGCACGCGACCGCAGCGGTCCGAAGATCGATCTCCAGCTCCTCGTCTACCCCGTCACCGACGCAGACTTCGAGCGCCCCTCCTACACCGACCCGGAGAACCAGCTCCTCCTCAGCCGCGAGGGCATGGACTGGTTCTGGGACCATTACGTCCCGGACGCGTCCCGCCGCACGGAGCCCGACGCCTCCCCACTTCACGCTGAGAGCCTCGCCGGTCTCCCCCCCGCCGTCGTCATGACCGCCGAGCACGACCCGCTCCGCGACGAAGGCGAGGAGTACGCGAAGCGCCTCGAAGAAGCTGGCGTCCCCGTCGACTTCAAGCGCTACCCCGGCCAGATGCATGCCTTCCTCACCCTGCTCATGCTCCCCGGCAGCGAGTCGGGTCTGCAGCAGATCTCCAAGGCGGTTCGCGCCTGCATCGTTCGCTACGCCAAAGGCCAGCCAGCAATGGCAGCACGCTAACCACCGACCCGATTCGGGTCAGCACCCATCACGAGATACTTCAAGAGGCGAGACCGCACAGACCGAGGAGCCAATCATGGTTGAAGCAACAAAGACCAAAACTGCCACTACCGAAGTCGACGCCGTCGTCATCGGCGCCGGATTTGCCGGCCTCTACATGCTCAAGAAGCTCCGCGACGACCTCGGCCTCACCTGGCGCATCTTCGAGGCTGCCGATGATGTCGGCGGCACCTGGTACTGGAACCGCTACCCCGGCGCCCGCTGCGACTCAGAGGCCTACGTCTACTCCTTCTCCTGGGACAAGGAACTCCTCCAGGAGTGGACCTGGAGCGGCAAGTACCCGGAACAGCCCGAGATCCTCAGCTACCTCCAGCACGTCGCGGACCGCCACGACCTGAAGAAGGACATCCAGTTCAGCACCCGCGTCACCGCGGCCCACTTCAACGACGACACAAACCGCTGGGACATCGAGACGGACCAGGGCGACCACGTCAGCGCCCGCTTCTTCATCACCGGCATCGGCTGCCTCTCCGCCGGCCAGATCCCGGACATCGCCGGCCGCGACACCTTCGAGGGCGACTCCTACCACACCAGCTCCTGGCCCCACGAAGGCGTCGACTTCGCCGGCAAGCGCGTCGGCGTCATCGGCACCGGCTCCAGCGGCGTCCAATCCATCCCCGTCATCGCCCAGCAGGCCGAACACCTCACCGTCTTCCAGCGCACCCCCCAGTTCATGATCCCCGCCCGCCACCACACCGTGGACAGCCACTACCTGGACGAGGTGAAGACCCGCTACGACGAAGTCTGGGACACCGCCCGTCACTCCGTCGCCGGCTTCCCCTACACCCCAACCGACAAGTCCGCGCTCGAAGCCACCGCCGAGGAACGCCAGGCCGCCTACGAGGCCGGCTGGGCCGAAGGCGGCTTCCGCTTCACCGGAGCCTCCTTCAAGGACATCGGCATCGACCTGCGCGCCAACGCCACCGCCGCAGAGTTCATCCGCGGCAAGATCCGCGAGACCGTCGACGACCCCGAGACCGCCGAGAAGCTGGTCCCCACGGACCACCCCTACGGCTCCAAGCGCACCCTGATCGACACCAACTACTTCGAGACCTACAACCGTGACAACGTCGAGCTCGTCGACATCCGTCACGCTCCCATCCAGGAGATCACCCCCAGGGGCATCCGCACCGAGGACGGCGAATACGAACTCGACATCATCGTCTTCGCCACCGGCTTCGATGCCATGACTGGCAGCTTCTTCAAGATGGACATCCGCGGCAAGGACGGCGTCCAGCTCAAGGACAAGTGGGCCGAAGGCCCCCAGACCTACCTCGGCCTCTCCGTCGCCGGCTTCCCCAACATGTTCATGATCACCGGCCCCGGCAGCCCCTCAGTCCTCTCCAACATGCCCGTCTCTATCGAGCAGCACGTCGAGTGGATCTCTGACCTCGTCGAGTACACCGGCGAGCACAACGTCGAGACCGTCGAAGCTGACGAAGACGCCCAGACCGCCTGGGTCGCCCACGTCAACGACATCGCCTCCAAGACGCTCTTCCCGCTCGCCAACTCCTGGTACCTCGGTGCCAACATCCCCGGCAAGCCCCGCGCCTTCATGCCCTACCCCGGCGGCGTCGGCAACTACCGAGCCAAGTGCGACGAAGTCACCGCCAACGGCTACGAGGGCTACACCCTCACCCCCACCCAGGTGGAAGCCGCCACGTAGCGCACTCGCTGACGAGCGTTGCATTATTATCGCAATCTTGCGATAATTAATTCGTGGCGACTGTCGAGTTCTTTCGAGACAGAGATCGTACCGAGCCCGTTGACGACTACTTCACGGCGTTGGCCGAGAAGGGTGAGGCAGCGCGGGTTGCGTCGTTCGCTCACAGCATCGAGTTGCTGGAGGACGAAGGCTATCCCCTGCCAGGGGACAAGCTGATCGATCGGAAGGCTCGAATTTGGGAGACGCGCATCGGCCCGCACCGCGTGGCGTACGCGCAGGTTGGCGAAGTGATCTGGCTGCTCCACGCATGGCGGAAGCGATCGCAGAAGCTCGACGACCGCGAAGCACAACGCGCCGCGCGTCGACTGCGACAGTTAACTCAGTAGTGCACGCATGACGCGCTCAAGCACGACGAAAGAGGTACAGGCGATGGTGAAGAAGGGTGGCGCACGCAAGCGCCTGGAGGAGATCAGGAAGCAATACCCCGAGGTCGAAGAGGAGTACCAACGCCAGGCACCACGCTACGCGCTCGTGCGAGAACTCATCCGAGTCAGGAAATCAGCCGGGCTCTCTCAGACAGAACTGGCACGCCGCATCGGGACCACGCAGGGCGTTATCTCACGCCTCGAGTCAGGCGAGCACAGCCCGAAGTTCGAGACCGTCGCCGACGCCGCTCGAGCGCTCGGGTACCGCCTCGATGTGAAACTCACCCGAGACCGCTCGATCGATGTGCCAGTCGCTGACGTGACTTCGAAGCAAGCCAGCTAGACTTCCGCGCACCTAAGCCAGCGCCAACGCCTCCACCTGAGGCGACGCCACCGAGCCGTCTGCCACCCACGCCCGGATCAACTCCGCCACAGCCGCCGGCTGCTCAAGCTGCGCCGCGTGACCTGCCTCCGGCAACACCGTCGACTGCGCGCCCGGTATCGAGCTGCTCCAGCGGCTTCCGAGCACCGCCGGCAGCACTTTGTCGCCCCCACTCGTCACCACCAGCGTCGGCGACCCGATCCGTCCGAGGTGCACTTCCACCCCCGCGTCCGGGATCGGCCAGAGGAACTTCGCCGAAGCCCGCAGGTCCAGCGCCTCCTGCAGCATCGACTCCATCGCATCGCCGCTGTCGACCAGCAGCGACTTCCGCAGGCCCGGCTCCGAGAACTGCACCGCCGTCGGCGCCGCCGGACTCTGCGCGAAGAAATCCTCGCCCGGATTCGCCGCGTCCCAGATCCCCAGCGGGTTCACCAGCACCAGCTTGTCCACGCGACGGCGCATGATCGCCGCGAACTCCGCGCCAATCCAACCGCCGATGCTCACACCAGCCACCGAGACCTGCTCGAGCCCCAGCGTGTCCAGCAGATCGTCGTAGTGCACCACCAGATCGAGCGTCGTCGAAACGTCCTCAAGCTGGTCCTTTGCAGGCCCCCAGCCCGGGTGGAACGGCGCAATCACATCGAATGACTGCGAGAGCGCCTCAAGCACGTCCTCCCAGCCAGTCAGGCCGATCATCCCGTGCAGGTACAGCAGCGGCGCACCGCTACCGGCGCGGTAGTAGTGCACCTCGCGCCCCGTCGGCTGCGTCGCAATCGTCTGTAACTCCGCCATTAGTCGCCCCCTCCGGGTGCGCCCGCCAGCTCCGAGGTCGGCGCGGTCGCCCGCAGCTCACGCCCCGGAACCTCCCGAGGCGTCGCCATCTCAGCCGCCGGCAACGGATGCGGCGACCACTTGTCCTCGTACTCGCTGAACTTGTCCTTCAGCTTCGGAATCACCTGCGAGCCGAACAGCTCCGTGTTGTACAGCGTCTTCTCCAGAGTCATGTTGCCGATGTGCATCAGCGCCACAATGTGACCCACGTTCAACGTGTCGGCCACCTTCTCCATCTGCTCCGCCACGTCGTCCGGACTGCCCGCGAGGATGAAGCCCTCTTCGATCAGCTCGTTCCAGCTCAGGTCCAGCGCCCGAGCAGAGCCACCCGCGAGGCCCACCTGCGCTTGCAGGCCCGCTCGGATGGTCGCCTCCGTCCGGTACCCCGGCGCATCCGCGAAATTCGGCGAGACGTGCAAGCAGCGCTCGAAGAAGTACCGCACGTGCTCCTCGTACAGCTCCTGCGCCTCCGCCATGCTGTTTGCGACGCAGACCTGTTGGGCGAACGCACCCTGGTACGGGTTGTAGTCCTGCCCCATCTCCTCCATCCGCTGCCAGAACCCCTTCATCAGGTTCTCCGCCCGCAGATATCCAGAGAACGAGAGGTACGAGTAGTTGTATTCGTTCTCCGCGCAGAAATCCCACGTCTCAATCGAACCGCCACCCGGGATCCACACCGGTGGCGATGGGTACTGAATCGGCCGCGGCCAGATGTTCACGTACCGCAGCTTGTGGAACTTCCCGTTCCACGCGAACACGTCAGGCTCCGCCCACGCCTTCTTGATCAGGTCGTGCGCCTCCTGGTACCGCTCCCGCAGCGTCGCCGGGTTCGTCCCCACCGCGTAGTTGCCGTCCATCGAGGTCCCCACCGGGAACCCCGAGATCAGCCGCCCGCCGGAGATCACGTCCAGCATCGCCATCTCTTCGGCCACCCGCGTCGGCGGGTTGTAGTACGCGATCGACTGCCCCAGCAGCAAGATCGAAACATCCTTCGTCCTGCGCGCCAGCGTCGCCGCCATGATCTGCGGCGAAGGCATCATCCCGTAGGCGTTCTGGTGGTGCTCGTTCACACCAATCCCGTCGAACCCCTGGTCCGCCGCGAACTCCAGCATGTCCAGGTAGTCGTTGTAGACCGTGTGACCCTTCACTGGGTCGTACAGCCGAGAGTCCACGTCCACCCACACACTGTTGTGCGTCTCCCGGAAATCGTCCGGCAAATACGGCCACGGCATCAAATTGAACCAGTGGAATTTCATCGCGTCACTCCTGACCTCATATGTGTTCGGCGTGCAGCATACCCGCTTCCGAGGAGAGATCAGTAACTACCTGACTCAACAAATCCCTTCCGAGCTTGGAGTCACTTCAGATTGGCCCGGTGCAATCCGCCGCCACTTCGTGTAATACACGCGTAGTGACACTCCACCAGAACGGACCCCGCCGATGAACGCGCTCGAGGGAATCAAGGTCGTCGACTTCACCACAGACGTCGCCGGACCCAACTGCACCAAGCTCCTCGCCGACTTCGGCGCAGACGTCGTCAAGGTCGAACCCCCCGAGGGCGACCCCGCCCGCAACGTCCCACCTTTCGTCGCCGACATCCCCGGTGTCGACCGCTCACTCCTCTTCCTTCACCTCAACACCAACAAGCGCTCCATCACCGTCGACCGCACCACCGCCCGAGGCCAGCAGCTCCTCCGTACCTTGATCGCCGACGCTGACGTCGTCGTCGAGGACGCCGACCCCGGCGACATGGCCACCGTCGGCCTCGATTACGACAGCCTCGCGACGAACCAGCCAAACCTCGTCTACGCGTCGATTACCCCCTGGGGCCAGACCGGCCCCTACGCCCGCATGAAGCTCCGCAGCTCCGAGCTGATCCTCCAGGCCATGGGCGGCCCCGTGATCCAGACCGGTGCCGCCGATCGCGAGCCCATCAAGCTCGGCGGCAACGTCGCCCTCATGCAGGCCGGCATCGTCGCCGCATACGGCATCGTCGCCGCCGTCCTCCGCGCCGAGGCCGGTGGTGGCGGCGACTACATCGATGTCTCCATCTATGAGACCCAGGCCGGCACCCGTGACCGTCGCACCACCTATCTCACCTCCTACGCCTACCAGGGCAGTCCCGGGAAACGCGTCGCCGGCACCGGCCTCTCCCTCGTCGGCGGCGTCCGCCCCTGCGCCGATGGCTACGTGAACCTCCTCGTCCTCGGCCCTGCCCGCACCAACCAGTTCGTCGACATGATCGGCCGTCCCGATCTCACCGATGACCCGCGCATGCTCGAATCACCGACGACGATCGACCCCGCCTTCGCCGAGGACATCCAGGCCTCCTTCCTCGGCTGGCTCATGCAGCACAACAAGCAAGAAATCGTCGCCGAGGCCCAGAGCCGTGGCATCCTCGCCGGCGCCGTCAACACCCCTGCCGACCTCGTCGCCGACCCCCACTACCGAGAGCGCGGCGTCTGGGAAACCGTCGACCACCCCGAGACCGGCCCCGTCGAGTACCCCGGCCGCCCCTTCAAGCTCAGCGCCACCCCGCGCCCCACCGCCACAGCCGCCCCCCACCTCGGCCAGCACAACGCCGAGGTGCTCGCGGAACGCTGCGCCGTCGACCCATCCGAGCTGCCCGCCCTCCGCGCAGCCGGCGTCATTTAGGGAGCATGATCATGACTACAGAGACTCGCTCGCTCCCCCTCGAAGGCGCCACGCGGCCCCTGCCGCTAGAAGGGATACGCATCGCCGACGTCACCGTCGTCTGGGCGGGCCCCCACGTCACCCAGCTCCTCGCCGAGTGGGGCGCCGAGGTCATTCGTGTCGAACCCCGCACGTCCGTCCAGCCCCTCACCCGCGGCGCCGAACTCGTCCCCCAGCCGCGCGCCACGCTCGAGATGATGATGCAGCTCGGCATGACCCTCTTCGGCTACCCCGATCTCGAGCCCGGCGACGAATACTGGGAGCGCAGCCCCAGCTTCACCTCCCACGCCCGCAACAAGCTCTCGATGACCGCCGACATCATGACCGACGAAGGTCGCGAAGCCTTCTTCCGCCTCATCGAAAAGTGCGACGTCATCGTCGAGAACAACGTCCCCGAAACCATCGAGAAAGCCGGCATCACCTACGAGCAGCTCCGCGAGCGCAACCCCAACCTGATCATGCTCCGCATGCCCGCCTTCGGCCTCGATGGCCCTTACAAGAACTACCGCGCCCTCGGCACCCACATCGAGGGCATGATCGGCCACCACTACCTGCGCGGATACACAGACGCCGACCCCGAGGCCGCCGGCGACGTCTACACCGGCGACGCCATCGCCGGCGTCATGGGCGCCTTCGCCGTCACCATGGCTCTCCGCCACCGCGCCCGCACCGGCGAGGGCCAGCAAATCGAACTCTCCCAGGCCGAGAACTTCCTCCCGATGCTCGGCGACTTCATCCTCGACTACACCGTCAACCAGCGAGACTCAGAACCGCAGGGCAACCGCCACCGCTCCCACGCCCCCCACAACGTCTACCCCTGCACCGGCGACGACGAATGGATCGCCATCGACTGCGACTCCGAGGACGCCTGGCGCGCCATCTGCGAAGTCCTCGGCGCCCCCGCCCTCCTCGAGGATGAGCGCTTCACTGACATGCCCCTGCGCCATCAGAACCAGCGCGTCCTCGACCGCGAACTCGCCGAGTACACCCGCCCCCGCGAGGTGATGGGCCTCTTCCTCGAACTCCAGGCCGCCGGCGTCATCGCCGGCCCCCTCCAGAACGAGGCCCGCGCCGTCGCCTGCCCTCAGCTCCTCAGCCGCGGCTTCTTCGAAGAACTCTCGTCCGAGGCCATCGGCACCCACAACTACCCCGGCCTCAACTTCCGCATGCGCGGCACACCCAACCACCTGCGCACGCCCTCGCCCACGCTCGGCCAGCACAACCAGTACGTCTACAAAGACGTCATCGGCTACACCGACGACGAATACGCCGCCGCCGAAGCCACCGGCCAGATCGGCGCCGGCTACGACCCAGCGATCCTGCCACCCCGCCCCGAATAACGGTGGTGTTGACTCCCATTCGCAGTGTGCGGCTGGCGCACAGCTCAAGTCAGTATGTCGTCAGGTAACTACAATAATACCTATCAAGTTCAGTCATCGAGACTGAAGTCCTGAGGCATTACCCCGAAGATCCATCGAGCGTCACACGCAGCGCGTGTTCGTGCTGTGTGTCACTGGAGGGTCGCTCTCATGACCGCCGACACCACCGAAGCCTCGCCCCCTCACGACGATCGACCGCTCGATCGGCATCAGCCGCGCGCGCGTCACCTCGCCGCACTGAGCTGGCGCCGAGGGCTCGCCATCTCCTTCGCCATCGTCTTTATCGTCGAAGCGCTCATCATGGGTGCCTTCGCAGTGCTTCACATCGAGTTCAGCATCTGGACGGAAGCCTTCATCGATTCCACCGTGCTCGCGCTCGGGGCTGGCGTGCTCGCCTGGTTCCTCGTCGTTCGCCCGCTCGGCACCGAACTCACCCGCGAGCGCGCCGTCATCACCGATACCCAGGCGCGCCTCCACACCGAACTCGACCGCCGCGATCAAGATGCTCGCATCCAGCGCGCCTTCGAATGGGCCAGCGACGAAGACGGCGTCCTCGATGTCGTCCGACGCTCAACCCGCACCATCCTCCCCCAACACCACGTCGAACTCTGGATGGCAGACTCCAGCCGCAGCCACCTCCGTCGCGCCGGTTTCGACGATGGCACGCCCGAGGACGGCTGCCACATCGCCTCACCCCGCGAGTGCGTCGCCGTCCAGCAGGGCCACATGCTCCAGTTCCCCTCCTCCGAGGACCTCGATGCATGCCCCCGCCTCCGCAACATCCGAGGCGAGTCAGACCGTTCAGCGGTCTGCGTCCCCGTCACCGTCCTCGGCGAGTCGGTCGGCGTGCTGCACGCCCTCGGACCGAACCAGACCCGGGTTCCGATCGATACCACCACCCGTCTGCAGACCATCAGCTCCAGCGCCGGGAACCGCCTCAGCCTCCTGCGCGCACTCGCCGATTCCCAGCTCCAGGCCTCGGTCGATTACCTCACCGGCCTGCTCAACCGCCGCTCTCTCCGCAATGAAGCCAGCGGCATCGCCGCCAGCGGCCGGCCCTACGCCGTGCTGATGCTCGACCTCGATCACTTCAAGCGATTGAACGATTCCCACGGACACGACATCGGCGACCGCGCTCTCCGCGTGTTCGCCGACACGCTCTCCACCTCCACCACCGACGACATGGTCTCCGGTCGCTGGGGTGGCGAAGAGTTCGTTGTCCTCATCCCCGCCGCCGGCACATCCTCCGCGGTTGCCGCCGCCGAGGCGGTCCGTCACGGCCTAGCTGGCGCACTCCGCTCCGGAGCCGTCCCCGCCTTCACCGTCAGCATCGGCGTCGCCGATTCCACCCAGGCCCCCACCTTCGATGAAGTGCTGAACCTCGCCGACGACGCACTCTTCCGCGCCAAACAGATCGGCCGCGACCGCGTCGTCACCGCCGACGAACTCACCGCCCCCGTCGACGCCGACCTCTACGCCGTTTAGCGAATCGCGCCGTCTGCCCGTAGCGCCGCAACCTCTTCCGAGGTCACCCCAGCCTCCGCCAGGATCGCGTCCGTGTCCCTGCCCAGCGGTGGCGCCGCACCCTGCGGCGTCGGCGGCGACTTACTCATCTTGAACGGCGGTGCCGCCATCGTCTGCGGCCCCGTCAGATCGTGCTCAAGCTCCACCCGGTACTCGTTCGCAATCACCTGTGGATGGTCAATTAGCTCCTCCGGGAACAGGATCGGCCCCACCGGCACACCCGCCGCCTCGAAGTGCGACACCCAGTGCGCGGTCGTGTTCCCCAGGATCATCGCCTCCACCCGTTCCACGAGCTGCTCCCCGAACTCGATCGACTCTGGCGCCCGCGGATCCCACTCCGGATCATGGTCGCGCGGATCGTGG
>JABIST010000236.1 GCA_018700215.1 Dehalococcoidia bacterium
CGAAGAGACGAAGCGCGTCCGTACTCCAGCGGCCGAGCGCGTCCTCCACGGTGATGACGTTGCCGAGGGACTTCGACATTTTCTCGCCCTCGAACTGGACCATGCCGTTGTGCATCCAGACATTCGCGAACGGCTGGCCGGTGGAGGCTTCTGCCTGCGCGATCTCGTTTTCGTGGTGCGGGAAGATGAGGTCGACACCGCCGCCGTGGATTTCGAAGGTGTCGCCGAGGTAGCGCTGTGCCATTGCGGAGCATTCGATGTGCCAGCCGGGACGGCCCTCACCCCAGGGCGACGGCCAGGATGGTTCACCGGGCTTGAGCGACTTCCAGAGCGCGAAGTCGAGCGGGAACTCTTTGCCATCGCCGGGCTCGCCGCGTGTGCCGGAGCGCAGATCATCGATGTTCCGCTGCGAGAGCTTGCCGTAGTCGTCCTTGGCGCGAACTCGGAAGTAGACGTCACCAGCGGGGGTGGAGTAGGCGTAGCCGCGATCGAGGATGCGCTCGATGGTGTGGATGATGGTGTCGATCTCGGCGGTCACGCGGGGGCGCTGGTCTGGGGCGATCATGCCGAGCGCTTCCTGCTCGTGCTCCCAGCGGTTGATCTGCTCCTGGGCCAGCTCCAACGGATCGCGCCCGAGTTCGGCGCCGCGGTCGATCAGCTTGTCGTCCACATCGGTGTAGTTGGTGACGAAGGTGACGGTGTAGCCGCCGGCCGGGTTGCCGGTCCAGCGCAGGTAGCGGACCAGGACGTCATAGACGAGCAGCGACATGGCGTGCCCGACATGCGCTTCGGCGTAGGGAGTGACACCGCAGACATAGATCCCGATGGCGCCGGGCTGGATCGGTTCCAGCTGCTCGACCTGTCGGGTGAGGGTGTTCATCAGTTTCATGGTGATCGCTCGATTCCGCTGCCGGTGAGGTTTCGAAGGGGGTGCCCGCTACGCGCTCGATGCGAGGCGGCACCTTGCTGTGGCGCTAACAACAGCAGCGACGACAGCTCTCGGATCGAGCGTGTTCGGCCTTCGATGGCAGGGAGGTGAGCAGATTCCGTGGCATGGTCCGACTATCGCACACGCTCCTCGACGAGCGCCACGGCCATTGCCGCGATCGCCGCGCCGTTGCCGATCACTCCCATGCCTTCATTCGTCGTGGCTTTCACGTTGACGGCGCTGGCCGCGAGATTCAGGACGCCGGCGATCGATTCGCGCATGGCGGTGATGTGTTCGGCGAGCCGTGGACGCTCGGCGATTACGGTGGCGTCGACGTTGACGACCTCGATGTTGCGGGAGGAGAGCAGGCGCTCGACGCGCTGCAGCAGTTCGCGGCTATCGATGCCGGCGGTCTGCGGTTCGCCGGGCGGGAAGTGCTGGCCGATATCGCCCTCGCCGGCGGCGCCGAGGAGGGCGTCGATGACGGCGTGGATCAGCGAGTCGCCGTCCGAGTGGCCGTTGAGTTGGGGCGCCTCGGCTATTTCGATGCCGCCGAGACGGAGCTGTCCGCTGCCGTCCTCACGGAACGGATGGATGTCGTAGCCGAATCCCACGCGCATCGGCATCGCCTTTCGGTTCGGTTAGTCCTGCCGCGTCGCCAGTAGCGAGCGCGCGAGTTCGAGGTCGATTGGACGAGTCACCTTGAGGTTCGCTGGATCGCCCTCGACGACGAACACTGGCTCGCCGACCGCCTCGATCATAGCGGCGTCGTCCGTCACATCGTTGGTCACGGTCGCGTGAGCGCGCCTGAGTAGATCGCCGGCAAACGCCTGGGGTGTCTGAATGGCACGGACGGTCGCACGGTCGACGGTCTGGACTACGCGCCCAGCTTCGTCGATCTGTTTGAGTGTGTCCGCGACGGGCACGCCTGGCACGGCCGCGCCATGTGCTCGGGCGGCATCGAGGGTTCGCGCGGCGAGTTTGGAGGTAAGCAGCGGGCGAGCGCCATCGTGGATGAGGTACCAGTCAGCCCGGGGTGCCGCGGCGATCCCGGCGGCGACGGAGTCCTGACGCCGATCGCCGCCGGCGACACAGCGCACGTCGATGGGGGCGTTCACGAGCTGGCGCAGATCCTGGTGGCGTTGCTGGGGGCCGACGATCACGAGCGTCGAAAGGCCCTCGAGGGTGCTGAGGGTGCGCAGTGCGTGGGCGATCACTGGTGCGCCATTGAGGTCTGCCCACAGCTTGTCGTCGTTACCCATTCGGGTGGAGCGCCCAGCCGCGAGCACGATGGCCACGAGGTCGTTGTTCGTCGTATCGGTCATCGGGCGATTCTAAGCGGGACGGCGCCTTGTCGCCGCGTTCCGCCGCAGACTATTCTCGGTGTAGTCACAAGCCCGTGACTGATACTCAACATCCACGATTCGCACTATTCCAACGGAGTCACGCTGATGACGACGCGCTACGAATCGCTGATCTCTCAAGTGACGAAGCCGGCCCGTTACACGGGCGGCGAATTGAACTCGATTGTGAAGGACTGGGACGCGCACGAGCTGCGCGTGGCTTTGGCCTATCCCGATCTTTACGACCTGGGCATGTCCAACCTTGGGCTGTCGCTGCTCTACGACATTGTGAACCGCAGATTGGACGCGCTGGCGGAGCGGGTGTTCAGCCCGTGGACCGATTTAGAGGCGCTGCTGCGTGAGCACGAGGAGCCGTTGCGCTCGCTTGAGACGAAGCATGCGCTGAATGAGTTCGACATCCTGGGCATCACGCTCCAGTTCGAGGCTTGCTACACGAACGTGCTGAACATGCTGGACCTGGGCGGGATCGCGATTCGGACGGAGGATCGCGCGGACGACGAGACGATCGTGATCGCGGGTGGCTCGGGCGCGCTTTCGCCGGAGCCGCTGGCGCCGTTCATCGATGCCTTCGCGCTTGGCGAGGGCGAAGAGGTGATTCGCGAGATCTGCGACGCGGTGGCGGCGTGGAAGCGCGAGGGCGGCGGGCCGCGCCACGAGCTGCATCGACGGCTGGCACGCGTTGAGGGTGTGTACGTGCCGTCGCTCTATGACGTGAGCTACCAGGACGATGGGCTGATTGCGGAGGTCACCCCGAACGACGATGCCGCGCCCGGCCGGGTGACACGTCGGGTGTTGCAGCAGCTTGAGCCGACGCTGACGAAGCCGATTGTCCCGAACATGGAGGTGGTGCACGACCGCGCCACTGTGGAGATCCAGCGTGGCTGCACGCAGGGCTGCCGCTTCTGTCAGGCGGGGATGATCTACCGGCCGACGCGTGAGCGCAGCGTGGAGGAAGTGGTGCAGGCGGCGGGCGAGCTGCTGGCGAACACCGGTTACGACGAGCTGTCGCTGATGTCGCTGTCGACGACGGACCATCGGGAGATCGCGCCGATGGTGAATGCGCTGATGGATGCGTACGGCGACCGCGGGCTGAAGATCAGCATCCCATCGACGCGAGTTGACTCGTTCAGCGTGGACATCGCGGATGCGGTAGCGCGCGGGAAGAAGCACACGCTGACGGTGGCTCCGGAGGCTGGCTCGCAGCGGCTGCGGAACACGATCAACAAGCTGGTTTCGGAAGAGGACATTTTCACGGCCGCGGAGAACGCGTTCGCGGGTGGTTGGACCTCGATCAAGATGTACTTCATGGTCGGTCAGCCGACCGAGACGGACCACGATGTGGAAGAGATCGTGCGGATTGCGACCGAGGTGAAGCGCATTGGCCGTCAGCACGTGGGGAAGCGGGCGCGGGTGCGCGTCTCCACGAGCAACTTCATCCCGAAGGCGCACACGCCGTACCAGTGGGTGGCGCAGTGCGACGCCGAGACGCTGAGTCGCCGGCACCAGTTGCTGCGGGACGGGTGCCGCCGGGCCGGTGTTCAGTTCACGTGGGAGGACCCGGAGAAGTCGCTGCTGGAAGCGGTGCTTTCTCGCGGTGACCGCCGCGTGGCGCATGTGATTGAGACGGCGTGGCGCAACGGCGCGAAGTTTGACGCCTGGTCCGAGCTGCACGACTGGGAGATCTGGCAGGCGGCGTTCGATCAGCACGAACTGGAGCCGACGTTCTATGCACACCGCTACCGCGAACTGTGGGAGACGTTGCCGTGGGCACACATCCACGGCGGCACCGAGCCGAGCTATCTGCGGGGCGAGTGGTTGAAGACGCTTGAAGAAGAGCTGACGCTGGATTGCAAGCGTGACCCCTGCAACGTCTGCGGTATGCAGAACCTGCAAGTGGATTGCCAGATGAAGATTCAGGATTTGATTCAGATGAAGACGACGGGCGACACGACGCAGCAGGAGCGCCTGATGCAGGAGCGGGAACGGTTGATGATCACCCTGAACCCGGTGGAAGCGGCCGCGCCGCTGATCCCGGTGGTGACGAACGCTGGCGTTGCCGGCTGATCCGGGGCGCTCGCGCTAGGGGAAGATTCCCCGCAGCTCGATTGCCTCGACGACTCGTTCGACGCCGATCCACTGGGCCGCCTCGCGCTGGGTGCACATGCCGCCGCTATTGAGCGGGCAACGCGAGATCACGTTGTGGTAGGCATCGGTCATCACGCGTCGCAATTCCGCGTTGACCTGCTCTTCGCTCCAGTGCAGGTACTGGCGTGCCTGGACCCATTCGAAGTAGGAGACGGTCACACCCCCGGCGTTGGCGAGCGTGTCCGGGATCAGCATCACGCCACGCTCGTTGAGGATTGCGTCCGCGTCCGAGGTGGTCGGGCCGTTGGCGCCCTCGATGATGAGCTTCGCCCGAACGTCGCCTGCGTTGTGTTCGGTGAGGACGGACTCGACCGCTGCCGGGACGAGCACATCGACGTCGGCTGTCAGGACGTCCTCGTGCGCCACTTCCTCGGCGGCATTGGGGTGTTCGTCGAGCCAGGTGCGGAGCGTGCCGCCGGCCTGGACGTGGGCGAAGGCGGCCAGTGCATCGATGCCCTCGGGGTGATGGAGGGCTGTGGCGACATCGGAGATGTATTGGACGCGGGCGCCGGCCTCGCAGAGCAGCTTGGCGGCGACGCCGCCGACGTTGCCGAAGCCCTGCACCGAGACGGTGCGGTCGCGTACGCCGCCCTCGGCGGCGAGGTGCTCTTGGAGCACGTAGAGCAGGCCGCGGCCGGTGGCTTCGAAGCGGCCCTCGGAGCCGCCGATCGCGACGGGTTTGCCGGTGACGATGCCGGGGATCGTGTAGCCCTGCTCCATGGAGTAGGTGTCCATCATCCAAGCCATGATCTGGGCGTTGGTGCCCATGTCGGGCGCCGGGATGTCGCGGTCGGGCCCAATGATTGGTGCGATTTCCGAGGTGAATCGGCGGGTCAGGTCCTGGAGTTCGGAGGAGCTGAGCGTTCCCGGGTCGCAGATGACCCCGCCCTTTGCACCGCCGAATGGGACGTTGACGACGGCGCACTTCCAGGTCATCCACATCGCGAGCGCTTTAATTTCGTCGAGCGACACGATCGACGAGAAGCGGATCCCGCCTTTCATGGGGCCACGTGCCGAGTTGTGGTGGACGCGGTATCCACTGAAGACTTTGGTGCTGCCGTTGTCCATGTTCACGGGGAAGTCGGTTTGGTAGACCGTCTTGAATGAGGTCAGCAGCTCTCGCATCTCGTCACGTAGCTCGATGCGATCGGCTGCCTGGTGGAACTGCCGCATCGCCGTTTCGAGTACCGGCTCCATGCGAGGCCACCCTTCCGAAGTGATCGTTGTCCTCAAAGCGTAGCGCGGACACAAAGAGGGGGCCCGTAGGCCCCCTCACGATTGCTTACTTGAGAACGACTGCTAGTCGGGCTCGGCCACGTAGGAGGTGGCACCGGCCAGTTCGGCCGTCATCTCCTCGCTCGGCTGGAAGACCGTGGGCGTTTCGCCGATGAGGTTCTCCTGCCGCTCGAAGTCGAAGATGAAGGGGAGGACCATCGAGTCCGGCATCGCAATCTCGGCGATCGGCTCGGGCCGCACCACCGTGACCTTGGCACGTGCTGGAATCAGCTTGCCGATGATGACGTTCTCCTTGAGGCCGCGCAGGTAGTCCGTGGAACCGCTGATGGCGGCGTCCGTCAGTACCCGCGTTGTCTCCTGGAACGATGCCGCAGCGAGGAACGAGTCCGTGCTGAGCGATGCCTTGGTGACACCGAGTAGCACTGCTTCCGCCACCGCCGGCGCGCCGCCTTCGGCGAGCAGACGCTGGTTGAGCTGTTCGAACTCCGAGCGGTCGACCAGCTCCGTGGGGAGCAGGTCTGAGTCGCCTGGATCCTCGACACGCACCTTGCGCATCATCTGGCTGACAATCACCTCAATGTGGCGGTCGTTGATGTTCACACCCTGTGACCGGTAGACCCGCTGTACCTCGTCAACGAGGTAGAGCTGACAGGCTTCCGGACCCATGATTCGCAGCACTTCCTGCGGGTCCAACGGACCCTCAGTGAGCTGGTCACCGGCGTGAACGAACTCGCCGCCTTCCACGCGCATGCGTGAGCTGGCTGGCACCGGGTACTCCCGGACGTCCTTGATTTCGGCGGTGATCCGCAGCCCGATTGGGCGGCGACGCCGACCTTCGCGTACGAACTCGACCTTGCCGTTGGCCGGTGCCGTCAGTGGCACCATGGGAACGTCTGAGTCTTCGGCATCCTCTGGCGGCTTGGCGAGCAGCTGGTCCGTCTCGACTTCGTCGCCGTTCTCGACCAACAATTCGAAGTCCGCAGGGAGATCGAACTCATCCGAGAACGTTTCGGACGAGGTGACGGCGATGATGCGCCGGTCGCCGTCTCGGGAAACCTGGACGACGCCATCGATCTCCGCGAGCAGCGCCTGGCCCTTGGGCACGCGTGCCTCGAAAATCTCCTCGACACGAGGCAGACCGGAGGTGATGTCGATGCCGGCCACACCACCGGTGTGGAAGGTGCGCATTGTGAGCTGCGTACCCGGTTCACCGATGGACTGGGCGGCGATGATTCCAATGGCGGTGCCAGGCTCGACCGGTTCACCGGTGGCCAGTGAGCGACCGTAGCTGTGCTGGGCGATTCCACGAGGGCTGGTGTCCGTCAACGGAGACTGCACGTAGACGCGGTCGATACCGGCTTCGATGATCTGTTTCGCCATTGGCGTCAAGATCTCGATGTCGGCATCCAGCAGCACTTCGCCGGTCTCTGGGTGAACGACCGGGGCGGCGGTAAACCGACCATCGATGCGTTCCTCCAGTGAGGCGAGCAGGATTTCACCGGGGCGCTTGGTGAGCCAGATCCCGGGGATCGGCTCGCCTTCGACGGCACAGCTACCAGGCTGCACGACGACGTCCTGGGCGACATCGATCATGCGGCGGGTGAGGTAGCCGGAGTCCGCGGTTCGCAGTGCCGTGTCAGCGAGACCCTTGCGAGCACCGTGAGTGGAGATGAAGTACTCCAGCACGGAGAGGCCGTCACGGAAGCTGGACCGAATCGGCAGGTCGATAATTCGACCGGACGGGTCGGACATGAGGCCACGCATGGCGCCCATCTGCCGGATCTGGGCGATGTTTCCCTTCGCCCCACTGTTCGACATCATCGCCAGCGCGCTCTTCGGGGGCAGTGCGTCGTACAGCGCCTCCTGCATGCGGGTGGTGGTCTCGGTCCAGATGTTGATCGCGGACTGGTACTTCTCGTCTGAGGTGATCAGGCCGAGCTGGTACTGCTCCTCCATGGCGTTGATGTGCGCGTCCGCCTCCGCCATCAGAGCGGGCTTGGTGAGCGGCACGGAGATGTCCGAGACCGCGATGGTCAGACCGGACTGGGTTGCGTAACGGAACCCGATGTCCTTGATGGCATCAACCAGGGTGACGGTGGGCGCGTTGCCCATTTCACGGTGGACGCGCGATACCAGCTCACGGAGGCCGGCCTTGTCCATCATCTGGTTCTGGAAACCCATCTCATCCGGGACGATCTCGTTGAACAGCACTCGCCCAACGGTGGTCTCGATGAACTCATCGCCGTAGCGGAACCGGATCGGCTCGTGGATACCCACGTGGCCCATCTGGTAGTACATCTCCAACCGGTCGTAGCGACCGAACGTTTTCGGCCGCTCCTGCCCCTCGGGCAGTTCGCCCTGGAAGGTCATGTAGTAGCAGCCGAGGACCATGTCCAGGGTGGGAGCCACTACCGGCTCACCGTCGGACGGGGAGAGCAGGTTCTCTGAGCTGAGCAGCACCTGACGTGCCTCGGCGACGGCTTCGTAGGACAGCGGTACGTGGACGGCCATCTGGTCGCCATCGAAGTCGGCGTTGTAGGCGAAACAGACCAGCGGGTGCAACTCGATTGCCGAGCCCTCGGCCAGGATCGGCTCGAAGGCCTGGATACCGAGGCGGTGAAGCGTTGGTGCGCGGTTGAGAAGGACCGGGCGCTCCTTGATCACTTCTTCAAGGATGTCCCAGACTTCTGGCTGTGCGCGTTCAACGATGCGCTTGGCACTCTTGATGTTGTGGGCGAGGCCACTGCGCACCAATGCGTGCATGACGAACGGCTTGAACAGCTCCAGCGCCATCTTCTTGGGCAGGCCGCACTGGTTCAGGCGCAGCGTGGGGCCAACGATGATGACGGAACGACCGGAGTAATCGACGCGCTTCCCGAGCAGGTTCTGGCGGAAGCGACCCTGCTTGCCCTTCAGCAAGTCAGAGAGCGACTTCAGCTTGTGGTTGCCGGAGCCAGAGACGGCGCGTCCACGTCGACCGTTGTCGATCAGTGAGTCGACGGCTTCTTGCAGCATCCGCTTCTCGTTGCGAATGATGATTTCCGGCGCGCCCAGGTTGAGGAGACGCTTCAGCCGGTTGTTGCGGTTGATGACGCGGCGGTACAGGTCGTTCAGGTCAGAGGTTGCGAAGCGACCGCCTTCCAACTGGACCATGGGGCGGAGGTCCGGTGGGAGCACCGGCAGCTCTGTGATGATCATCCAGTCCGGGCGGTTCCCGGACTTGCGGAGTGCTTCGACGATGCGCAGTCGCTTCGTCGCCTTCTTGCGGCGCTGGCCGCTGGTGGAGGTGAGCTCACCCTGGAGCTTCACCCGCAGCGTGTCCAGGTCCACGCGCTGCAGGATGGACAGCACGGCTTCAGCGCCCATCCCGGCCTTGAAGACCAGGCCAAAGCGCTCTTCGTACTCACGGTACTCGACTTCGCCGAGCACGGTGAGTGCGTCTGCTTCGAGTGGGTCGCGGAGCTTGTCCAGCCACTTGGAGAGCGGCTCGTACTCCTTCTTGACCTCTTCGCGGATTTCGGTCTGCTGCTCGCGCAGTGGCTCCATCTCTTCGAAGGCTTGATCGCGCTTCTGCTGGGACGCGGCGTCGGCCATGAGCACGGTGTCGGCCTTTTTGCCGGCGATGCCCTCTTCGACCGCAGCGATGGCGGCGCTGGTTGCTTCTTTGAGCGCCTTCAGCGTGTCTGCGCCGATCTCGGTCCCGCGAGCGGCGACCAGTTCGTCGCGGAACGCGAGCTTGCCGCGGAGCTTTTCGCCCTTGCGGCTCTCGAGGTCCTTCTCCAGCTCGCGTGCCTCGGACATGACGGAGTCGATCTGCTCGGCAAGCGCCTCATCGGCGGCCTTGAGTTCGGCTTCCTTGCGCTCTTCGATCTCGCCGAGTTCTTGCTCGAGTGCCGCTTCGCGCTCGGACAGCTTCGAGCCGACCTCGCCTTCGCGGGTACTCGCGGCCTCGTCGATTTCGGTCTGCAGCAGCTCGAGTGCGTGCTGTCGCGCTTCGTCGTTCACCTCGGTGACGACGTACTGGGCGAAGTAGAGCACGCGTTCCAGGGTGCGCGGAGGGATGTCCAACAGCAGGCCGAGCCGGCTGGGGACGCCCTTGGCGAACCAGATGTGGGTGACCGGCGCGGCGAGGCTGATGTGGCCCATCCGCTCACGGCGCACCTTGCTGCGCGTCACTTCGGTGCCGCAGCGGTCGCAGATGATGCCCTTATAGCGGATGCGCTTGTACTTACCGCAGGCGCATTCGAAGTCCTTGACGGGCCCGAAGATGCGCTGACAGAAGAGTCCGTCCATCTCCGGCTTGAGCGTCCGGTAGTTGATGGTCTCAGGCTTGGTCACCTCGCCATACGACCAGGACAGGATCTGGGAGGACGATGCCAGCCCCAGACGAATAGCGTTGAAATCGTTGACTTCAAGCACGGGTTACATCCTCCGACTCGCGACCTGAGAGGTTGATGCCCAGTCTGGGAATCTGGTCCATGTAGTTCTCGACGAACTCAACCTCTTCGGACTCATCGTTCAGAATCTCGACGCTGAGGCCCAGCGACTGAAGTTCCTTCACCAGGACCTTGAAGGACTCTGGGACACCGGGGTCCATGGTGTTCTCGCCCTTGACGATGGATTCGTACGTTTTCACACGTCCGACGACATCGTCCGACTTCACGGTCAGCATCTCCTGCAGGATGTGTGCGGCACCGTAGGCTTCAAGCGCCCACACTTCCATCTCACCGAAACGCTGGCCACCGAACTGCGCTTTACCACCCAGCGGCTGCTGGGTGATGAGCGAGTAGGGGCCCGTGGAACGGGCGTGAATCTTGTCATCCACGAGGTGGATGAGCTTCAGCATGTAGATGTAACCAACCGTGACTGGCTGATCGAACGGCTCGCCGGTGCGGCCGTCGTAGACGGTCTGCTTGCCCCAGATGGGCGGTGCAGTGTTGGTCTGATCCGCTACGTCTTTAATGCGCTTCTCGAAGTTATCGTCCGTCAGGCGGCGGACGTTCTTCTCGCCCATGCCTTCGAGCCAGAGGGAGAGGCCGGCGCGGCGGGCGGTGCCCGGGGCGCCGGTGCGCAGCACCTCGTCCGGGTCGAAGTCGCCCTCGCGGAGGTAGTACTCCATCGCCTCGATGTCGACACGCTGGCCGACCTCGGTGTCGACCGAGGAGAGCGCCTGATCTGTCTCGACAGCACCGGACTGGATGGCGACCCAGGCGCGGCAGAGCGCGTCTTCGATTTCCAGTTCGCTGGCGCCATCGAACACCGGGGTAACCGCACGCCAACCGAGCGTTGAGGCCGCCCAGCCGAGGTGCGTCTCCAGGATCTGGCCGATGTTCATGCGGGACGGCACACCAATGGGGTTCAGGACGATCTCGACGGCGCGGCCGTCATCGAGGTACGGCATGTCCTCGACGGGCATGAGCCTTGAGACGACGCCCTTGTTGCCGTGGCGGCCGGCCATCTTGTCGCCGGAGACGATTTTGCGCTTCTGTGCGACGGCCACGCGGACCATCTTGTTCACATCAGCGGAGAGGTCGTCGCCGGCGTCGCGACTGAAGACGCGCACGTCGATCACCTTGCCGCGCTCGCCGTGCGGGACGCGGAGGCTGGTGTCTTTCACCTCGCGGGCCTTCTCACCGAAGATCGCGCGAAGCAGCTTCTCTTCCGGCGTCAGTTCGGTCTCGCCCTTGGGCGTGATCTTGCCGACGAGGATGTCGCCCTCGCGTACTTCCGCGCCGATGCGGATGATGCCCTCTTCGTCGAGGTCGCGCAGTGCTTCCTCGCCGACGTTCGGGATGTCGCGGGTGATTTCCTCAGGACCGAGCTTGGTGTCGCGGGCCTCGACTTCGTACTTCTCCATGTGGATGGAGGTGAAGCGGTCTTCGCGGACGACCGACTCCGAGAGGACGATCGCGTCCTCGAAGTTGAGGCCTTCCCACGACATGAACGCCACGAGGAGCGACTGGCCGAGCGCCAGTTCGCCGTCCTGGGTGCAGGACGAGTCAGCCAGTGCCTGACCACGCGCCACGCGGTCGCCCATCATGACGATGGGGCGCTGGTTGATGCAGGTGCCCTGGTTGGAGCGAACGAACTTGAGCAGCGGGTAGCTTTGCTCGCGGCCGCTGTCGTACTTGAGGCGGATGAAGTTGGCGTTGGCGCCGACGATTTCGCCGTCTTCTTCGGCGTGCAGTACCTGACCGGAGTCGGCCGCTGCGGGCAGCTCCATCCCGGTACCGACCAACGGCACTTCTGGCCGCAGCAACGGCACTGCCTGCCGCTGCATGTTGGCGCCCATCAGTGCGCGGTTTGCGTCATCGTGCTCCAGGAATGGAATCATCGCCGCAGCGACGGAGACGATCTGCTTGGGCGACACGTCGACGTAGTCGATCTCGACGGAGGGGACCATCTCGAACTTGTCGCCGTGGCGAACTTCGACACGAGCCGCGGTGATGTTGCCGGATTCGCCGGAGGCGGTCTTCGCCTGAGCGATTCGGAACTGCTCTTCTTCGTGCGCGTCGAGGTAGACGGTCTCGGTGGAGGCGAACGGCGCCAGCGGAATCATGTCCTCGGCGGAGTCGCCCAGTGCGCGAGCGAGTTCCTCGTCGATCATCGTGTCGGCCGCAGCGATCAGCTTGCCACTGGCGGTCTTCACGTCCTCGCCGACGTAGTGTCCTTCGAGCTGGCGGTTGTTGCCCTTCGGCAGCTCGTGGACCGCAACGCGGTACGGGGTCTCGATGAAGCCGAAGTCGTTGACGACGCCGTAGGAGGCGAGGCTACCGATCAGGCCGATGTTCGGACCCTCAGGGGTCTCAATGGGGCAGATCCGGCCGTAGTGGCTGGAGTGCACGTCGCGAACATCGAAGCCGGCACGGTCACGCGAGAGGCCACCGGGGCCAAGGGCGGAGAGCTTCCGCTTGTGCGCGATCTCGGACAGCGGGTTGACCTGGTCCATGAACTGGGAGAGCTGCGAACCGCCGAAGAACTCCTTCATGGAGGCGACGACTGGCCGGATGTTGACCAGGGCGGAGGGCGTTGCTTCTTCCGGGTCAGTGATGGTCATGCGCTCTCGGACGACGCGCTCCATGCGGAGCATGCCGACGCGGAACTGGTTCTGCATCAGCTCGCCGACGGACCGGATGCGGCGGTTGCCGAGGTGGTCGATGTCGTCGGGCGTGCCCTTGCCGTTGTTGATGTCCCAGATCTTGCGAACGATCGCGATCAGGTCTTCGCGGCGGAGCGTGCGGGTTTCAGGTGAGTCCAGGAGCGCCAAGCGCTTGTTCAGCTTGTAACGGCCAACCTTGCCGAGGTCATAGCGACGGTCCGTGAAGAACAGGGTCTCCAGCAGTGCCTTGGCGTTGTCCGCCGTTGGCGGGTCGCCGGGGCGCAGCCGCCGGTAGAACTCTTCGAGCGCTTCCGCCTGGTTGGTGGTCGCGTCCTTCGCCAGCGTGGCCTCGAGGAACGAGTGGTCCTCGTTGGTGTCGACGTCGGTGAGGATGGCGCGGACGCGTTCGTCCGTACCGAGCTCGTCCATGGACAAGCCTTCCTCTTGGTCGATCGCGCGGAGGAGCACGGTGACCGGGATCCGGCGCTTGCGGTCCACTTTCACGGAAATCAGGTCCTTGGCGGAGGTTTCAAACTCCAGCCAGGCGCCACGGTTCGGGATCAACTTGGCGGCAACGAGCTGCCGGCCGGTTGCCGGGTCAATGGTTCCGGTGAAGTAGACGCCGGGCGAACGCACGAGCTGCGACACGACGACGCGCTCTGAGCCGTTGATGATGAATGTGCCGTGGTCCGTCATGAGCGGAATGTCGCCCATGAACAGTTCTTGCTCTTTTACTTCGCCAGTCTCTTTGACCAGCAGCTCCACACGGACACGCATGGGAGCGGCGTAGGTGCGCTCGCGGTCACGCGACTCGCCCTCGTTGTACTTGGGATCCTCGAATCGATAGTCGCCGAAGCGCAATTCCATGCGACTTCCGGCGAAGTCATCGATTGGCGAAATCTCATCGAACAGCTCACGGAGCCCCTCCCGCAAGAAGCGGTCGTAGGAGCGGCGTGGCATTTCGATCAGGTTCGGCATGTCCAGTACATGCGTCGCCTGTCCAAATGTTCTTACCAGGCTTGGTACTCGGCGGTTGGAACGAACGATTCGGCGGTTCGTCGTGGTCAAGGACATCCCCTTCGCGGCCTGCGGGCGTCTCTATTGGGGTCCGGCACGCCAGACATTGCTGGCATTCCGATGGTGACTACTGGGCTGCACACCTTGCGACGTCGCATCGCTTTAGAGTGCACACACGAAAAGCCCTCGCCGACTAGTGCCGCCGAGGAACTCCAGTTGTCAGATCGAAAAATATAGACCGCGCCCCACGCTTGTTTGAGTCTATACGGCGGGCGGCGGATTCACAACCGTATGCCCGCGAATTTTTTTCGTCAATACGGGAACCCGTATCGACACGCCGTTCGGCCCCTACCGGGGCTCACTCTATACTTCAGTCACCGCCAATCGCAGGGACCGCCGATGGTGAACGCACTCCCACCCGATCCGCCCGATTTCGACGAGTCCGAGGACGAGCCGACGATTTTCGATGATATTCGAGTCGTTGACTTCACGAGTGGGATCGCCGGTCCATACGCGACGATGTTCCTGGCCGATCACGGCGCCGACGTGATCAAGGTTGAATCTCCCGGCGGCGATCCGTACCGCGCGTCGCCGGGCTTCGAGACCTTCAATCGAGGTAAGCGGTCGGTGGTGCTGGATCCGACGAGCGACTCTGGTCGCAACCGCACGCAGTTTCTTGCGCGCTCGGCAGATGTTGTGGTGGTCGATGTTCCGGAGGGGCGCGCCATGACGCGTGGCCTCGACGAGGCGGCGCTGCGTGAGGCCAATCCCTCGCTGATTTACGTGACGATGCCGCCGTTCGGTGAGCGCGGTCCATTCGTCGACCGCCCATCCTCGCCGGCGTTGATCGCGGCGGTGAGCGGGATCATGGCGGACCAGGCTTCCTATTCGGGTGACCCGACCTACCTGGTGCTGCCGCTGGCGAGCTACGGCAGCGCAGCGATGGGGGCCGCGGCGATTGCAGGCGGCCTCTACGCCCGGGAGCGTTGGGGCGTGGGGCAACGACTTGAGGTGTCGCAGCTTGCCGGCGCGGCCGCACTGCAAATCGGTGGGGTGCTGTCTGACCAGGTGCCGGTGATGGCGGGCGGGCCCTCGCCGATGGGCTCGAAGGGCTTCATCCCGGTCTACCGGCTCTTTCAGGCGGCGGATGGCCTCTGGTTCTTCGTGGCCTGCGGTACGCCAGACTTCTTCAACCGACTGCTGATCGCGATCGGTCAGGCGGAGCTGGCGGGCGACCCGCGCGTAGAGGACGCTCCGTGGGGGCTGATTTCAGAGGAGTCGCGCGAGCTGCTGGTGCCGCTACTGGAGGACGCGTTCAGGTCTCAGGATCGGGACTACTGGCTGGGGCGCCTGCAGGAATACGACGTGCCAGCACAGCCGGTGCAGACCCGCGACGAGTACTTCGATAGCCACACCGTGGCCGCGAACGATATGCGGATCAATCTGGAACATCCGGAATACGGCTGGGTGGAGATGATGGGCGTGCCGCTGAATCTGACAGCGGCACCTGGCAAGGCACGCCGGCGCGCACCGCGGCTGGGAGAGCACACGGAAGAGGTGCTGGCTGAGATCGCCGCGGCTCGGCCGGCGGTCGGTCGGATCGCCAGTCGCGAGCCGGGTCCGCATCTGCTGGAGGGGGTGCGCGTGCTGGATGCCACGTCGTTCATCGCTGGCCCGACGCTGCCGCGTCACCTGGCGATGCTTGGCGCGGACGTGGTGAAGGTGGAGTCGCCGACGGGCGATCCGTTTCGGCAGATGGGGTTGGGCTTCCTGGGGTGGAACCAGGGCAAGCGGGACATTGCGCTGAATCTGCGGACGCCCGAGGCGCAGTCGGTCTTCCACCGGTTAGCGACGGAGGCGGATGTGATGGTGGAGAACTACCGCCCCGGCGTGACCCGACGCCTGGGCATTGACGACGCCACGCTGCGAGATCTGAACGAGCGGCTGATTTACGTGACCGCTCCCGGCTGGGGTCACGACGAAACCATGGCGGGCTCGCCCGGCTGGGATCCGCTGGTGCAGGCGCGGTCCGGTGCGATGCACCACCAGGGCTCCGATGATGAGCCGGTGTTTCACAGCGTTCCGCTGAACGACATCATGACGCCGGCGATCGGTCTCTTCGGCGTCCTCGCGGGTCTGTTTCACCGGGAGCGCACTGCCGAAGGGCAGCTAGTCGAGCTGGCACTGGCTCGGACGGGGTTGGCGATCCAGGCGGCCGAGTTCACGCGCATTGAGGGCGCGCCGAGCGGCGGCGGCTTCCTGCGCGGCGGGATCGACTTCCCCGGCCCGGACGCGGGACAGCGCTGGTACCGCTGTGCGGACGGCGAGCCGATCTTCGTGGAGGCCTCGAGTCAGCACGAGCGGGCGACATTGATCAGCACGGTGGGGGTGGCGTTGCAATCGGCTCAGCTCGCCGCGCCTTACGGCGAGCCGGCCTGCTCGGCTGCTACTGAGTCGCTGCTGACCGCCTTCGCGATGCGGAGCCGCGAGGAGTGGATGGAAGCACTGGATGCGGCCGGGGTGCCGTGCGCACCGATCTACCGACGTGCCGAGGCGGTTCAACTCCCGCATCTGATCGAAAACGGGCTTGTGGTGGAGCAGCGGCACCCGCAGTGGGGCGCCACCACCAACTACGGGCTGCTGATCCAGCCCTCGATCACCACGGGCCGCCTCGACGGTCCCGCACCGGGGCTTTCCGAGCACGCCGCGGAGATCCTTGGTGAGGCCGGCTACGACGAGGGTGAGATCGCGGCGCTGGCGGCGGCGGGGGCGGTGGTCCTGCCTGAGTAGCCGCTGCTTGACGGCGGGGCATCCCCACGACGGAGATCGGCGCAGGATGCCGATTCTGATTGTGGAGATGTCCACCATGCTGTTGCTTCCGTTCAACCCCGCCGAGCTTGCGACCGCGCTTCCGGATGTGGTGGCGGCGATCGTCATCGCGTCGGTACTGGCGTTCATCACCTTCACGCCGCGCGGCAGGTCGTCAGGGGACGACTCTTAGTCGCTCGATCGCGTAGCCTCCCTGCTGCATAAGGGGGCTCCCATGGACTTCGATCTTTCCGATGAACATCGCCTGATCCAGCAGACGGCACGCCGCGTCTCGCGCGACGTGATTGCGCCACGGGCGGCTGAGGTTGATGAGACCGGCGAGTACCCGGAAGACTATTTCCAGGCGTTCAAGGACGCGGACCTGCTGGGCATCACGTTGCCGAAGGCGGTGGGCGGCTCGGAAGCTGGCACGCTGGCACTGGCGATCGCGGTTGAGGAAGCGGCGAAGTTCGATTGCTCCGCCGGGCTGATGCTGCTGCTGTCATCGCTCTCGACCCACACCGTGAAATTCTTTGGCACGGAGCGACAGCAGCAGGAGTACATCGGGCCGGTGGCGAGGGGTGAGAAGAAGGCGGCGTTCTGTCTGACGGAGCCGGACGCTGGTTCGGACGTGGCGAATCTCCAGACACGCGCTCGCCGCGATGGCGACGAATACGTGATCACCGGCCAGAAGTGCTACATCTCCGGCGGCCCAATCGCGGATCAGGTTGTGGTCTTC
>JABIST010000145.1 GCA_018700215.1 Dehalococcoidia bacterium
CCGACCACCGCGCGAATCTCCCCGTCCGAAAGCTGCTCACCGAAGCCCGGCATCCCCGTTGGCGTCGTGGGACCCGCGTAGATCACTCCGCCTTCCTGAACGATCCGGAACAGCAGCCCGTCGGCGTGATGCCAGGTGTGCCCGGTCGAGTCATGCGGCGGCGGCGGCAACACCCCGTTCGGTCCGCGTTGTTGCCAGTCGGGCTGCCCCTCGCCGGACACCCCGTGACAACCCGCACAGTTCGAGTTGTAGACGCTCTCACCCAGTCCAGCGCCGGATGACGTCAGCGGGCCCAGCGGCGTCGAGTCGCCACCAATGCCCGGCAACTCCACCCCAAGCGCCAGCAAGATCACAACTGAAATCCCAAGACCCACAGCAACCGCGGAGAGCTGACGTATCAGCATGCCCGGCCCCTTCTTCGCTCGCCCCCAAACCCAGTACACACCCGCGCGCCACGCCACAGAACCACCCGTTCGAATAGTCATCCCTTCGCTCCGCACAACCCATCCCCGAGCCCGTGCGGAACCATCCCAAACTTCCCCGAACCTCGCTAAACCGCCTCAACCACACCTCAACCAAACCCGTACCACCACCCCGAAAACCGCCCCCCAACTCGCCGGAAGACGCCCTCGGCGACATCGCCCTCGAACTCAGTAGTTCCGTGATCGCGGCAATCGGCGCAAGCTACCCCACTCGACGAAACAGCGCGTATACGTACGGCCGAGGATCACCCCACGGCTGGTGATACGTGTAGTCCATGGATCGCACCAGCTCGAATCCCTCGCCCACCAACTCCGTCAGCATCTCCGCCCCATAGCGACGAACTGGCAGCCCGTTGCACATCTCCGCCCCATCCAACGCGAACGTCGCCAGGATCGCATGCCCACCAACACGTACAGCCTTCCGCAGATTCTCCGCATACCCGCGCCACTGCGACTCCTCGGTAAGAAAGTGCAGCACGGCGCGATCGTGCCACAGCGCCACTTCCCCAATCTCCGACGCCAGTGCTGGATCAGCGACATCCGCGACAACAAACTTCACCGAGGAGCAACGCTCCTCGCCCAGTCGCGTTCAGACCTCGTCCAGTGCCACCTGACTGATATCCGCCAGCACCAACGACTTGAAACCGCGCTCCAACAGCCGATCCACCAGGAACGACTCACCACATCCCACATCAACAACGGCCTCCGAAGGTGCAACGCGGCACTCCTCGATCAGCTCAAGCGACACGGTCGGTTCCGCCTCGAACCAACCCGTCTCCTCATATGCCTTGGCCTCGTACGTCGCATCCCAGTGCTCTCGGGTCATCGGATTCCTCGCTGTTCCAGCCCCGATCCTACGCCGTCACCCGCAGCTCCGGATGCTTCATCCCCGTGCCCGTGTTGAACAACACGATCCGCGACCCCGCATCGATCCGCTGCTCCGCGATCAGCTTCCGCAGCCCTGCCAGCGTCGCCGCCCCCTCAGGGCAAACGTCGATGCCTTCGGAGCGCGTCACATCAAGGATCGCCGACCGAATCTCATCGTCACCCACTGTGATCGCGTCGCCCTCGGACGCCCGTACCGCCTGCAAGATCAGGTCGTCCGCGAACGCCACCGGCACGCGAATGCCGGGCGCGATCGTCGCCGCGTTTTCCCAGGGCTCCGCGCGATCGGCGCCCGCCTCGAACGCCCGCACGATCGGCGCGCAGCCCTCGGACTGGACGACGACCATCCGAGGACGCTCCGAGCCGAGCAGCCCCATCGCCTCCAGTTCGTCGAACGCCTTCCACATCCCGATCAACCCGGTCCCACCGCCCGTCGGATAGAGGATCGCATCCGGCAGCACGCCATCGAACTGCTCCCACAGCTCGAGGCCCATCGTCTTCTTCCCCTCGACGCGGTACGGCTCCTTCAGCGTCGACATCGGGAACCAGCCGTTCGCTGCCGATTGTTCCGCCACCCACGCCCCCGCGTCCGAGATCAGCCCATCGATCAACTTCAGCGACGCGCCGAACGTGCGCACCTCGTCCATCATCGCCACCGGCGTATCCGCGGGCATCGCGACGTGCGCCGCAATCCCCGCGCGCGCCGCATATGCCGCCGTCGCCGAGCCAGCATTGCCCGCCGTCGGCATGCCCACCTCGGTCACCCCGAGCTCCACCGCCCGAGACAGCGCCGCCGAGATCCCCCGTGCCTTGAACGTCCCCGTCGGGTTCGAACCCTCATCCTTCACCCACAGGTCCGAGGCACCAACCAACTCACCGAGGCGCGGGGTCGGCAACAGCGCTGTCATCCCCTCGCCCAGCGAGAAGAGGTGCTCGTGCTCGCGAATCGGCATCAGCTCCTCGTAGCGCCACATCGAGGCGACCCGCTGCCCGATCGCCTCACGCGTGAACGTCCGCTTCGCGGCATCAAGGTCGTACCGCGCCACCAGCGCCCGCCCGCAGCTCGTGCAGATCGTCTGCACCACCTCGGCGTCGTGCCGCTCGCCGCAGATCGAGCACTCCAGGTGCGTCAACGTCGACAGTGTCTTCACGAGTGCTCCTTCATCGAATCGCCTGATCGAACCAACCGAAGCTAGCGGGCGTCTCCCGCGAACGCGAGACAATCGCGTACGCTGCCCCACGAACAGCCCGCACAAGGAGCCACCGATGAAATTCGTCCGCGTCTACACCGGCGACGACAACGAGTCACACGTCGAGCCCTACGAGCCCGATTTCCCGGAGCGCGACGGCACCCGCACCCTCGTCGAAACGGCCACCAACGTCAGCTTCATCAAGCGCCCCGACGGCGGCTTCATCGACTACCACCCGGCCCCCAGACTCCAGTACGTCCTCTACCTCACCGCCAGCGTGGAAATCGGCCTCGGCGATGGCAGCTCGATCCTCATGGAACGCGGCGATGTGCTCCGTGCCGAGGACACCACCGGCCACGGCCACACCTCGACGATTCGCGAGGGCGGCATCTGCGCCTTCGTCCCGATCGGCGAGTAGCCGCCGACTCCAGACGCGCGGCGTTAGTCGACTGGCACGAGCTGCATCAGCACGCCGCCCGTCTCGGACGGGTGCACGAACACCTGCCCCTGCACCGGATTGCCCTCGCCCGGGTCGCCGATTAGCCGAACCCCCTGCGCGCGCAGATCGACGAGCGTCGCGTCGATGTCTTCTACGGCCATCGCCATCAGGTAGACGCCGCCGCCCGTGCGCTCTACGTGGCGGGCCACCGGGCCAGTCTCGTCGGTCGGCTGCACCAGCTCCACCGTCGTCGGTTCGAAGTCGAAGTGGGCGGTCAGGAAACCCGCCCCGGGCGGTTCGCCGGTGCGGCTCACCTCGCGACCGAAGATCTGCTGGTACCGCGCCAGCCCCGCCTCCATGTCCTTCACCGCAATGACGATGTGGTCGATTCCCTTGAACATCCCGCTGCTCCTCTCTTGAGCGCCTAGGCCGACGCCTCGCGAATTGCCGTCATCTGTCGCCCGAACGTCGCCATATCGAAGTAGTCCCGCCAGGCGGTAATCTTCCCGTCGCCCAGCTCGAATGTGCCCATCACCGGCAGCTCCAGCCACTTGCCACCGAAGTCGAATTTGTCGAGCCGTTCCGTGAGCACCACACCAC
The DNA here is from genome assembly GCA_018700215.1 of Dehalococcoidia bacterium. Lineage (GTDB taxonomy): Bacteria > Chloroflexota > Dehalococcoidia > UBA2979 > UBA2979 > JABIST01. The sequence continues at coordinate 3,597 of JABIST010000145.1, forward strand.
CCGCAGTCTCCGCCACTTCCATCAGCACCCAATCGATCGCATCCGCCGGCGTCGCATAGCCCTCGATCACCGCGCGGATCGGCTCGATCCCGGCCACCGGGTCGCCGGGCATGTTGTGGTAGATCGCATCCGGTGCGAAGAAGCCCATCACCCCGTCGATGTCCTTCCGATTCCAGGCCGCCATGAAGTCTCGAACAATCTCG
>JABIST010000235.1 GCA_018700215.1 Dehalococcoidia bacterium
ACATGGAATGGGATTGCGCCGTTCCAAGGAGAAATCGCGGTCAGCACCGAAGGGGCGAGGTCCGTCGCCTGTATTCGGTAGCAACTCTCGGCGGCGGCAGCCAGGGCACCCAGGTTGTCTCCGTCGGGGTCGAGCGTCGCGAAGTTGCCTTGAACCATCATTTGGAGATCAGAATGAGCTCGATCCGACTCATTCAGCATGACCCGGAGGAGTGACGCCAGGGCGACGTCGGGGCCTGACGGGTTCATGATTTCGTGCAACTGGAACATGTCGCGCAGCTCAGCAAGATTCTCAGCGGAGGCGCCCTCAAGCATCCGCAACGACAACAGGCATGTTGCTGCGCCCACCGAATATGGGTTCCCAGGGTCTGCCTGCGCGGCGATCCGATGAGTCTCTTCAAGAGCTTCCCTGGCGTCAGAGAACCTGCCCGTTAGGACGTCCGCCATCGCTTGTGTGAGCGATAGCGAGGCGACGGGCATTGCATCACTAGAAACCTCGCTCCGAGAGTGCTGCGCTGCGGTGAGCTCGGCTACAGCCTGGTCGTGCTCTCCTCTCGATACGTACTCTCTCATCAAGCCGATATGGGCTTGCATAGCCGACGTCGGCTCACCCGCGTCGGCGAGTCGGGCCGCTTCGACCAACAATGAAAGCCGCTTAGCGGACTGTTCAGGGCGCCAAAACTGGTTCGCGTCCGCGCGGAGGACGTACGAGAGGGTTGAGGGGTCTCCGAGTCGGCGTGCCATGGCTAGCGCGTCCTGTCCGATCGAAGGCGCCTGCTGCCGAAGCACATTGGTATGCGGCAGGTACTGGACGAAAATGGCGGTCTGCGCGAGGAGTCGGGCCCGACCGATCGAATCAGTCCGCGGCAGTTTGTCCCGGGCTATATCGATCAGCTCGTTCCCGTCGTCCGACCCGATATCCGCGCCATGACCGACCTGGGTTAGGGCTGCGAAGTATGAACCCATTGCTTCGGTGAGCGACTTGTCGTCTCCTGATGCTTCAGCGACTGGTATCGCGCGACGCAGCCAACTCGCAGCCTCTCCTTGCATCCCTTCGACACTCAGGGCGCTTCCGAACTGGATCATCAGCTCGAGACGTCCGGCCCGCAGTGGAGAACCCTCCATAGTCACCTGCCGTTCGCGAGGATCCTCGTGTGAACTCCACTCAAGCGCGGCGCGGGCGTTGTCGAGTTCGGGCACTAGGCGGAGTCTTGGAGCCTCCGACGCGTAGTCGGAGGCTTTCCCACCAGAAGCGAGTCGCGCGCACCACTCGAAATGGCGCTCGCGCGTCTCAGTCTCGTCGTCGGCCTTGATCAGCTGCTCGAGGGCGTACTCGCGAATCGATTCGAGGAACGCGAACCGCCGTGTCCCCTCTGATGCGACCGCTGCAACGAGAGACTTCTCAACAAGATTCGCGAGCAGGTCGGGCACGCCACCGGCGGCGAGCTCGTCGTCGCCACAGACTGCCTCGGCAGCGTGAATCGTCCAGCCGCCGACGAAGACGCTCAGGCGTCGGAACAAGGTCCGTTCATTCTCCTCGAGCAGCTCGTGACTCCAGTCGATCGTGCCTCGCAGTGTCTGCTGTCTTGGGAGTGCCGTGCGATCGCCACGGGTGAGGAGATCGAAACCGCGGTCAATCCGGTCGGCCAGCTCACCGATGGAAAAGATGCCCAAACGCGCCGCTGCCAGTTCAAGCGCCAACGGAATCCCATCCAACCGCCTACAGATGCGGGCGATCGCGAAGGCGTTTCCATCCGATAGCTCGAACGCCTGCTCGGCCTCACGAGCGCGCTCGATGAACAACCTGGCGGCTGCTGCCCGCGATACCTGACTGGCAGTGATCTTAGGAGACAGGTCTGGGGACGTGAGCGACGGGATGCGCCAGACGAGCTCCCCGGCGATGTGCAGCGGTTCGCGGCTGGTGGTGACGATCTTCAACCCGGGAGCGCTGCGCAGCAATTTCGCCGAGAGCGCCGCAGCCGCTGCGACAAGATGCTCGCAGTTATCGAGCACGAGCAGCAATTCGCTGGATTCGAGATGGGAGACGATCGAGTCTTCGAGCGATTGTCCTTGGTCGCGAACTCCCAGCGCCCGGGCGACAGCGAATGGGAGCGCTTCAGGATCTGAGGTCGGGGCGAGTTCTGTGAACCATACGCCATCTTCGAAGTCCGCGATCACGGCACTGGCGAGCTGGAGCGCAAGTCTCGTCTTCCCGGCGCCACCGCTGCCGGTGAGGGTGACCAGTCGATGGGAACGCAGCTTCTCCTGCAGCTCAGCCAGCTCCGCCTCGCGGCCGATGAATTCGGTGGGTTGCACAGGCAGGTTGTGGCGCTGAGTGTCGAGCGAACGCAGTGGTGGTAAGTCCGCCAGCAGTTCGGGGCTGGTGAGTTGGAAGACCGCTTCGGGTTCGTTGAGGTCCTTCAACCGATGCTGCCCCATTGACACGAGACTGCAACCGGCAGGGAGTGACGCACGAGAGAGGCCGGCCGCGACGGAAGAGAGCAAGATCTGGCCTCCGTGGCCGATCGCACGGAGGCGCGCGGCGCGGTTCACGGTCGGCCCGTAGTAGTCCCCGTCGCGGAGTTGGGCTGTACCGGTGTGGATCGCCATCCGCACACGGAGCGGCGTCGAACCCCAGTCGTGCTCTGCGAGCGCGTATTGGGCCTGCACCGCAGCCGCGACTGCGTTCGCGGCAGTTGAGAACACGGCGAAGAGGCTGTCACCTTCGCCCTTACTCTTGATCACGGCTCCGTCGTGCGCCTCGACCGCGGCCGTCAGCAGGTCGTCGTGTTCGCCGAGCGCTTGGCGCATCGCGTCAGACTCCGCCTCCCAGAGCCGGGTGCTGCCCTCGACGTCGGTGAGGAGGAAGGTGACTTCGCCCGTTGGTAGTTCGTTCATCACGCGCGAGATGGTAGCAGTGTGGTGGTGCGGTCCGAGCGGGCGACCTGCGCTCGCGTTGGTGCCTTCTGAGATCAGTCACTCCTATAAGATCAGTCACTCCTATAGTGGTGCGTATCTGGACCTCCGCTCACAGATGCAGGTGGAAATGATCGATCAGAGGCGTGACCCTTCAATGTCTGGTCCGAGCGGTTTCTACGGTCAAGCCTGGCTCCGACTGAAGGCCGACCGTGCGGCGATGATCTCGCTGACTGCAATCGTCTGCCTGATGGTGGTCGCGGTGTTTGCTGACGTGATCGCCCCGTACGGCACTTCGGAACAGTTGCTCACGCCACCGTCCACAACAGCTGCCAGTGGGCCGCTTGCCGCACGCGACACGGGCAAGTACGAAACTCCGACCGCGGATCATCTCTTCGGTACCGATGCCCTGGGACGGGACATCTTCAGTCGAACGGTCGTCGGGCTGCGTATCTCCTTGTCGGCCGCCATCTTCGCGATCGTGGCCGTCACCTTGCTCGGCGTCGTGATCGGCACCATCTCCGCAGCCGGACCGCCCATCGTTGATCGACTGCTGATGCGGATCACGGACGTCGCCTTCGCGTTCCCGGGGCTGCTGCTGATCATTCTGCTGCGCTCGGTGTTCGGCACGGAGATCTTCGGACGCGACAGTATCTTTGGCCTTGAAGCGAGTGTCTTGCTTCTGTTTCTCGCGATCTCGCTCACGGCATGGCCTGCAATGGCTCGCGTCGTCCGCGGCCAGCTGCTCTCGATCCGAGAGACGGAGTACACGGAGGCCGCGATCTCACTTGGCGCCTCGAAGACGCGAATCGCTGTGCGCCATTGGCTGCCCAATGCAATGGGACCGGTCATTGTCCACACAACATTCTTGGTACCCGAGGCGATATTCGCGGAGGCGGCCCTCTCATTCATCGGCGTCGGCGTTAGCCCGCCGACGCCGAGCCTGGGGGTCCTGATCAATGAGCACTTTCGGTTCGTGAGCATCACCTGGAGCGGTCTGTTCTTTCCGACGACGGTTCTCGCGATCCTGTTCATCGCCTTCAACTTCTTCGGCGACGGGCTGCGCGACGCGCTGGACCCTCGCTCAAAACGCTAGACCGCAACTGGCAAGGAGCTAGGCCACTCGTCACGCTCAGGCAGTTGTACCGTCACGATGACCAGCTCGTGTGACCAGGTCTAGCCCGTTCCGGGCTTGGTTGACGCTTCGCGGCTGTTTGTGGGGTTGGCTGTGGTGAAGGCGGCGGGTCAGTTGTTGTCGTAGGCGGCGGCGACGAGGACGCGGTCTGCGAGGCCGGCGATTTCTTCGCGGGCGGGGGTGGGCCCGTTCCGGGCCTAGTGGACGCTTTGCGGCTGTTTGTGGGGTTAGCTGTGGTGAAGGCCGAGCATCAGTTGTTGTCTTAGGCGGCGGCGACGAGGACGAGGACGCGGTCTGCGAGGCTAGCGATTTCTTCGCGGGGGGCGGGCGGAGGGTTGTTTGGCGGGTTCGTCGAGGGAGCGGGGGGAGCCGGGTCGAGCTGACCCGGCGTCCCGCCGCGAGGGGCTAGACGGTGACTTCGGCGCGGGATTCGTCGCCGGTGATCTGGGCCATCATTTGCATGAGAGCTTCCTGGTCCGGGCCGACCCAGGGGGTGGCGTTCGGGGCGGTGGCGAGCGTGCCGAGGAGCCGTTCGTTCATGCCTCGGGCGGCCGGGAGGTGGCTGCTGAGGATCAACTCGGGGTCCATCTGGCGGATCGCGTTGAGGCTGGCGGCGAAGGTGGTGGAGTCGACCTTGTGGAGCCAGGGCGAGTCGATGGTGGCCCAGAGGAGCTGGCCGGCTTCGAGATCTGCCTGTGCGATGTCGCCGGCGGCTTCGGCCTGGCCGGGCAGGAGTGCGCCGAAGCAGTCTGAGCTGAAGAAGGCCTTGGACTTGCTGTCGTAGAGGCCGGCGGTGTCCGCAGCATCGAAGGAGGGGGGCTGGACCGAGGTGAGTGTGCGGTCGCCGATATCGAGGCTCTGGCCGGGGTTGAGGAGGTAGACGCGGTCCATGGGGAGCGGGCTGAAGACGCTCATCCGTCCGACGGTGAGGAAGGTGGTGACGACTTTGGCGTCCGGCGCTTCCTTGAGGATCTGTTGGACGCTGCCGACGTGGTCCATATCGGCATGGGTGATCCAGATCCACTTGAGGTCGGCGGGGTCGATGACGCTGCGGAGCGAGTCCATGAAGTGCTCAGTGGAATCGGCACCATCGCCATCGAGCGGTGAGCCGGTGTCGATCAGGACTGGCTGCTCACCCTTGATGACGAAAGCGTTGATGGGAAGGCTTCCGAATCCGGGGATCGGGAAGTACATCGGAAGGACGTCGATGTCGGCGGCGGCTTTGTAGGTCTGCTCCATGGGTCTGTCTCCTGTGTGGTGGTGTGGCTCGTACTGGCTTGATTAATCGAACATTGCTGTTCGACGGAATGGCGATAGTGGCGGTGGCGGCGCTTGTCAATATTGATTGCACATCTCTGTTCGTTGTAATGTAGTGCGATGGAATCGAAGGACGGACGCGGCGCCTTAGAAGTGGCTTCGAAGTCTTCATCGCGTGGCTACCGGATGCGGAAGCGGCGGGAGGACGTTGAGGAGACGCGCCAGCGGATTGTGGACGCGGCGGTGGAGTTGCACGGCTCGGTGGGGCCGGCGCAGACGACGATCTCGGCGATCGCGGAGTTGGCGGGGGTGCAGCGCTCCACGCTGTACCGCCACTTCGCGGACGAGGTGGCGGTGTTCGGAGCGTGCTCGAGCCAGTGGTTCGAAGATCATCCGTGGCCGGCGGCGTCGGCCTGGGAGATGGTGGCGGACCCGGTGGAGCGGCTGGGCGTGGCGCTGCGTGAGCTGTATGGGTACTACGATGTGAACCGGGCGATGCTGGGCAATGTGGTTCGCGATATGGCGGCGATGCCGCCGTTCGTGGAGGAGCTGATGCGGGCGCAGGTGAGCGCGACGCACGAGGCGTTGATGGCGCCGTGGCCGGTGGAGGCGGACCGGGAGCGGCTCTTTGCGGCGGTGTGGCTGGCGATCGATTTCCGGGCATGGCAGTCGTTGGACGAGGCGGGGCTGACCGCGGACGCGGCAGCGGAGCTGATGACGTCGCTGGGCCCGTTCCGGGCCTAGTGGGCGCTTCGCGGCTGTTTGTGTGGGTGGAGGCACCAGGTTCGGAGCAACGGAACGAACGGGCATGGATCTCAACGGGTGCGAATTCGAGACAGAGCGGTTGCTGGTACGGGAGTGGCACGCGCTCGTCACCGGTGACTGGCAGGCACGTGATCTGGCGGAGACTGTCGCCGAACTACTGACACCCGCGGTGACGCACGCGTTGCCCCCTGACTGGGGCGGCGAGTACGACGCGGAGCGAGCGCGCCGCTGGATCGCCGATCGAGACGCGGAGGGGGTGACGCTGTTGGTCGTCGAGCGGTCTTCGGGAGATCCGGTGGGGTTGCTGATCCTGACCGACGGGGCCGAGAACGACGGGCCGGTTGGGGTGCGACTGGGATACCTGTTGGTGGAGCGGGGTTGGGGAAGAGGACTGGGATCTGAGTTGGTGGCCGGATTCGTTGGCTGGTGTCGCGAGAACGGAGTGGCGTCGATCAGTGGAGGCGTGGCAATCGATAATCCCGCTTCGGCGCGGGTGCTGGTGAAGAACGGCTTCCAACCGGTCCAGACTGAAGACGCGGCAGGCATGGGCGAGCAGCTCTTCCGTCTCGATCTATCGAGCTAAGGGTCTTCGCTCCGGCCCGTTCCGGGCGGGGGTGGCGCTTCGCGTCTGTTGGTGCGGTGGGGGTGGTGAAGGCGGGGGGGGTCAGTTGCTGTCGTAGGCGGCGGCGACGCCGACGAGGACGCGGTCTGCGAGGCCGGCGATTTCTTCGCGGGCGCGGGCGGCGTCTTCGTCTGGGAGGCGGTGGCGGGCGGAGAGTTGTTTGGCGGTTTCATCCAGGGAGCGGCGGAAGAAGACGACGGCTTGCATGGCCTGGCCGAGGGGGACGCCGCGACCGCGGAGTTCGTGGCCGTAGCTGGCGCCGATGCCATCGACTTCGAGGTCGAGTTCGGCGCGGTCGCCGGAGCCGGAGAGGTAGTTGTCGACAATTTCGACGAGGCGGCGGCCGAGGGGGCGGAGTGCTTCGCGTTCGTCGGTGCCGAGGTCCTGGTACCAGGGGGCATCGCCGGAGCTGGTGTTGAGCTGGCGGCGGATGCGGTTGACGGCGGCGCTGCCGAGTTCGTTCTGGTCCAGGTGGCCGGTGGTCATGGCGATGAGGTCTGCTTCGGCGAAGCGACGGTGGCCGCCGGGTGTGCGGAAGACGCGGATTTTTCCGGTGTCGGCCCAGCGTCTGACGGTGGATTCGTTGACGCCGAGGATGGTGCAGGCACGACCGAGGCTGACCCAGCGGGTTTCGGGTTCGGTGCCGGGGCGGGTGGGTCGGTCGGTCATGGTTGGAGCTCCTTAGGAGCGGTGCCACCAGAATCTTACTAAATCTGGGTAGGTCTGGGTGGGTACTGCACCCAGAACCTCGCTGTCTGGCCTCTGCACCCGGGATCTCTGGGGTGGACGAGGGCCACCCGGGGGACCTGTAGGGTGGAAGAAGGTCAGGCTAGGCTAGGCCGGGACGATTCGAGAGGGGATTTGAGTAGATGTGCGGGATCGCAGCTATCTGGGGAGACACGGACGAGCCTTCGATACGGGTGATGATGGAGCGGATGGGGCATCGCGGTCCTGACGCCTCGGGATTGCACGTGGCGGATGGCGGGCACGCGATTCTGGGACATCAACGGCTTTCGATCATCGATCTGGAGAGCGGCGATCAGCCGATTGTGGAGCGCGGTGGCGCGGCGGCAATTGTGGCGAATGGCGAGATCTACAACTACCAGGAGCTGCGCACTGAGTTCCCGACGAGCGCGTTCCATACGCATTCGGATTCCGAGACGGCGCTGCAGATGTACCGGACGTTTGGGCTGGATGCGCCGGAGCGGCTGGACGGGATGTACGCGTTTGTGGTGTCTGATGGTGAGCACATTTTTGCGGCACGCGACCCGTTGGGGATCAAGCCGCTGTATATGGCAAAGCAGAACGGCGCGCTGATGTTTGCCTCTGAACTGAAGGCGCTTTCGGGGTTCGCAGACCACATTGAGGAGTTCCCGCCGGGCAGCGTGTACCACTCTGAGCTGGGGTTCCGGCGGTTCTACGAGGTGCCTGAGCCTCCAACGGACGACGGTGGGTACCTTTCGATTGAGGAGGCGGTGCGGGAGGTCCGGGAGAAGCTGGAAACGGCGGTGCAGAAGCGGCTGGTGGCGGACGTTCCGGTGGGCGCGCTGGTTTCAGGTGGGGTGGATTCGAGCGCGGTGGCGGCGATTGCGCGTCAGTACGTGGACGAGCTGCACACGTTTGCGGTGGGGATGCCGGGGAGTGGCGATCTGGAGGCGGCGCGAGTGGTGGCACGTCACATTGGGAGCGTGCACCACGAGTACCTGTTCACGCGGGACGATATTCGCGAGGCGTTGCCGGAGGTGCTGTACCACCTGGAGACGTACGACGAGCCGAGCGTGCACAGTTCGAGCGCGATGTATTTTGCAGCGAAGCTGGCCGCCGAGCATCTGAAGGTGGTGCTGGTGGGTGAGGGGGCGGACGAGCTGTTCGCCGGTTACCCGTTCTACACCGACGTGCCGCGCGAGCATTTGAACGGCTTGCTGCGGGAGTCTGTTTCGGCGCTGCACAATCTGAGTCTGCAGCGGGTGGATCGGATGTCGATGGCTCACGGCGTGGAGGCGCGGGTGCCGTTCCTGGACACGGAGCTGGTGGCGGTTGCGCAGCGGATCCATCCGGATCACAAGCTGCTTGCGGGAGCAGATGGCATACCGATTGAGAAGTGGGTGCTACGGGAGGCGGTGGCGGATTTGCTGCCGCCGGAGATTACGTGGCGGAAGAAGGCGGGCTTCGATCAGAGCACGCGAGCGGAGGATTACTTCGCGGAGGATATTGGCCACTGGATGAGCGCTGGTGAGGCGGAACGGTACCGCGCCGAGCGTCCGATGACTTCGATCCGCTCTCACGAGGAGGCGGTGTTCCACAAGCTGATGAGCGAGTCGTTCGAGGAGCCGGAGGCGGTGCTGCGCAACATCGGTCGCTGGGGCGACGTGTTGAAGTGGTAGGGAGCGGCTGGGGGTAGGTGGGCTTGAGGAGGGCCCGGAAGCGGGTGCGAGTCAACGCCTGCCCAGAGTGACGACGTAGCTGCCGACGACCGGCTCGGGCGGTGAGACCGCGCGCAGCGGGCACGTGCAGTGACTACAATACCTGTTATGGCTGCGCCACCGATCAGATACACGACATCAGCCGACGGGACCAAGATCGCGTACTGGGTGCTGGGCGACGGGCCGACGGCGATGGTGCAGTTGCCGTATCCATGGAGCCATCTGCGGAACGAGTGGGAGCTGCCGGAGATCGCGTCCTGGTACGAGCGGCTGGCGGCTGGCCGGACGCTGATCGCGTACGACGCCCGCGGGATGGGGCTCTCCGGGCCGGCGCAGAGCCACAGCCTTGAACCGGCGGCGATGAACGACCTGGAGGCGGTGCTGGCGGCGGCCGGGGTGCAGCGTGTGGCGATGCTTGCGTTCTGGCACCAAGGTTTCACGGCTATCCACTTCGCGGCGCGCTTCCCTGAGCGGGTGTCGCGGCTGGTGCTGTGGGGCACGGCGACCCGCGGTGCGGATCTCTATACGAAGGCGGTGGCGGCGACGTCCGGGCTGGGCATTGTGGACCGTGCTCAGTACGCCCGAACGACGGCACGCAGCTTCATGGGCTGGAACGCCGGTGATGTGGTGGACCGGTACATTGGCGCGGCCCTGGGCGGATCCCCGCTGCCACCGGGGGGACCGGTGGGTCTTGCCGCCAGCGGCCACCTGGAGGAATTCCAGGCGTTGGACGTCACGGAGCTGGCGGGTTCGCTGCAGGTTCCGACGCTGGTGTTGCATTCGCGTGCGAACACGATCGTCAGGCAGGAGACCGCTGCGACACTGGCCGCGGCGATCCCGGGCGCTCGACTGGTGGTGCTCGAGGGGGAGTCGCTGGTGCTGCCCATTGAAGTCTCGGACCAGGCACTGGTCGCGATCGAGTCGTTCATGCGGGAGCCGATTGAGTCTGGGGGTGGCGCCGGGGTCGCGGCGGCGGAAGCTGGCGCTGGCACGATGGCCGGTCCGCCGTACCCCGCTGGACTGAGCGGGCGCGAGGTGGAGGTGCTGCGGTTGGTGTCGATGGGGGCGAGCAATCCGGAAATCGCGGAGCGGCTGGTGATCAGCATCAATACGGTGACGAGCCACCTGACGCACATCTACGGGAAGACCGGGACGAATAACCGCGTAGAGGCGACGCGGTACGCGATTGAGCGCGGGCTCACGGAGTAGAGACGCCGCTCCTCCCGATCCACTGTCCGCAGCTCAGCAGTAGCAGAACGCTGTGACTGACTCGGTCGATTCCGCGTACTCGCGCCGCGATAGATCGTCGATCCGTGCGATGGCATGCGCTGGTCAACTGGCGAAACTGTGGGCCAACAAGAGAGCAGCGGGCATGGGGCCCGATCGGAGGATTTCGATGCGAAGGAAGATGTTGGCTTTCTCGGCGGCGCTGGTGGTGTTGGCTGCACCGGTGCTGGGTGCAGCGACTCCCGCCGCCGCTCACGTGGGTCACACCTCATGCGAGGGTGGGATTCTCTTGATCGTCGATCAGGGATGGCCGTGGCCAGAGTCTGGCCCGGGTGAGGGTCCCTCGGGTGCGGGCATCGTGGCGCTCGCTCAGATGATGGTCCAGGGAGTGCTCGAGCCGGGCGATCCACCGCGGCTGGCGCACGAGGCGATATGCGAGCCGAAGGCTCCGTAGCTGCCGAAGCAGACAAGTGGGGAGCGGCGGCCGGATCGGGTGTCGCTCCGCGCTTGATCGGAGGCGAGGACAGCGAGCTAGAGGCCGCGGGTGACGGAGTTGTTGCCGAAGCGGGTGTTGATGTCGTCGAGGGTCTGGTCGATGCGGTCTTCGAGGAGTTCGCCGCCGAGGGGTTGGCCGGGTGGGGCGGCGAGGAGGTCTTCGAGTTCGAGTTGGAGTTCGTCATCGACGAGGTTGGTGGCGCCGAGGCCGATGAGACGGACAGGGCGGATCGCGCGGGGGTTGAGCTGGCCGGAGTGGGAGGAGTCTGCGGCGACGGTGTCGGCGCCGGGTGGGGCGGTGGAGCCGAGGACTTCATCGAGGAGTTGCTGGCCGGCTTCGAGGAGGCCGGCGGTGGACTGGACGGGGCGGTCCAGGGTGCGGCTGCGGGTGAGGGTTTCGAAGTTGTGCCAGCGGAGTTTGAGGGTGACGGTGCGGGCGCGCTTGCCGGCTTTGCGGAGATCGGTGCCGACGCGCTGGGCGTGGCTCGCGATGGTGCGGTGGAGCTTGCGGGCATCGGTGACGTCTTCGCTGAAGGTGTTTTCGCGGGAGATGGATCGGTTGGGGCGTGCGCCGGCGCGGATGGGGGTGGAATCTCGGCCGTTGGCGTGCTCGTGGAGGACGACGCCCTGGCGGCCGAAGCGGTTTTCGAGCCAGCGGGGGTCGAGGTTGGCGATGTCGCCGATGGTGGCGACGCCGGCGGTGCGAAGGGCCTCGGCGAGTTTGGGGCCGACCATCGGTAGTTCTCGGATGGGGAAGCTGGCGAGGAATGTTGCGTCGTGGCCGAGGGGGACTTCGATGAGGCCGTCTGGCTTGGCGCGGTCCGAGCCGACTTTGGCGGTGGTGCGGGAGCCGGCGATGCAGACGGAGACGGCGATGTGGAGTTCTGAGCGGACGCGGGTGCGGACGTGTTCGGCGATGGTCGCGGCGACGCTGAGGTTGGGGTCGGGGTCGAGATCTGGCAAGAGGGTTGCGCCGGTGAAGTCGACGTAGGCTTCGTCGATGCCGACGGATTCGACGACGGGGGAGGCGTCGCGGAGCAGTTCGTGGAAGAGTTTGGAGACGCGGCTGTATTCGGTGCGATTGGCGGAGACGACGATGGCCTGGGGGCACATGCGGAGCGCCTGGGACATGGGCTGGGCGGAGTGGCAGCCGAAGACGCGGGATTCGTAGGAGGCGGCGGCGACGACGCCTCGGCCGTCACGCCCGCCGACGAGGACGGGTTTGCCGATGAGGGATGGATCGAGGGTGCGTTCGACGGCGACGAAGAAGGTGTCGAGATCGAAGTGGGCGACGCGTCGCGGGAGGCGGGGTGGGCCGCGTCGGGTCGGCGGGGTGGGGTCAGGGGTGGTTGGCATCGTGGAGAGAAGGTAGAACTTTCGTTCTGGGGGG